>NZ_JBFTKN010000003.1:0-285558 GCF_056395965.1 Dyella sp. 05T440 | reverse complement strand
CGGCCGGTGCCGACCTGACCGTGGGCAAGGCCACCGATGGTGTGGCGGTCGACTTTGCCGACAAGAACGGCAACACCCGCACGCTCAAGAACGTGACGGCTGGCGTGGCAGCGACTGACGCAGTGAACATGTCGCAGCTCAACGCGACCAACGCCAAYGTGGCYGGCAACACCACSGCCATCACCAACCTGGGCAACCGCGTCACCACCACCGAAGGYAACATTTCCACCATCAACACCACGATTGCCGGCATGAATGGTCAGCTGGCCGATGCGGTGATGTACGACTCGGCCGCGCACGACAAGGTGACCTTGGGCAACGCCGGTACGCCGGTGCAGGTGACGAACGTCAAGAATGGTGCGCTGTCCGCTGCCAGCTCCGATGCAGTGAAYGGCTCGCAGCTGTATGCGACCAACCAGCAGGTGACCCAGAACACCACCGACATCGCGGGCAACACGACGTCGATCAACAACATCACCAACCAGATCAACAGCGGCACCGTGGGCCTGGTGCAGCAGGCTGCGGCTGGCGCCGATCTGACCGTGGGCAAGGGCACCGACGGCGTTGCAGTGGACTTTGCCGACAAGAACGGCGCGACCCGCACGCTCAAGAACGTGACGGCGGGCGTGGCTGACACCGATGCGGTGAACATGTCGCAGCTCAACACGACCAACGCCAACGTGACCCGCGTGGAAGGCAAGGCCGACCAGCAGGGCACCACCACGGCTTCGGCCTTCGGCGGCGGTGCGAGCTACAACAGCACCACCGGTGCGATCTCGGCGCCGAGCTATACCCTGCATAACGCCGACGGTACGACCACCACGGCGAGTGATGTGGGCACGGCGGTCACCAACATCGATGGCCGCGTCGTGCAGAACACCTCCGACATCAACACCATCAACACCCAGATCAATAGCGGCACGATCGGTCTGGTCCAGCAGGCTTCGGCCGGCGCCAACCTGACGGTGGGCAAGAGCACGAACGGTGCTGCGGTGGACTTCCAGGGCACCGCCGGCGCCCGCAAGCTGCTGAACGTGGCGGACGGTACGGTCGCTGCCGGCAGCAAGGATGCCGTCAACGGTGGCCAGTTGCATGGCGTGAGCCAGTCGATGGCCGATGCCATCGGCGGCGGCTCGACGGTGAATGCTGACGGTTCGATCTCGGCACCGAGCTACAGCGTGCACAACGCGAACGGTTCCACCACCACGGTCAACAACGTGGGTAGTGCGATCACCAATCTCGACGGTCGCGTCTCGCAGAACACCACCGATATCTCCACCATCAACACCACCATCACCGGCATGAACGGTCAGCTCGCTGACGCGGTGAAGTACGACTCGGCCGCCCACGACAAGGTCACCCTGGGCAATGCCGGTACGCCGGTGCAGGTGAGCAACGTGAAGGACGGTGCGCTGTCGGCGACCAGCGGCGATGCGGTGAACGGTTCGCAGCTGTATGCGACCAACCAGCAGGTGGCGCAGAACACCGGCGATATCGCCAACATCAACAGCACCATCAACACCATGAACACCGGTGGCCTGAAGTACGTGCAGGTCAATTCGACGGCTGCCGCTGCCAACGCGGCGGGCTCGGACAGCGTGGCCGTGGGTGGCAACACCAAGGCGTCTGCCGCCAACGCGGTGGCGATCGGCAACGGCGCCCAGGCCAGCCAGGCCAACAGCGTGGCGCTGGGTGCGGGTTCGGTGGCTGACCGTGCGAACAGTGTCTCGGTGGGTGCAGTGGGGCAGGAACGCCAGGTCACCAACGTGGCGGCCGGCAACTTGTCTGCCACCAGCACCGATGCGGTGAACGGCAGCCAGCTCAACGCCACCAACCAGACGGTGACCAACCTCGATGGCCGCGTGACCAACGTGGAGAACACGGTGAACACGATGGCGGGTGCCGTGAGCAACGTCACCAACATCACCAACGGCCAGTCCGGCATGTTCCAGGTCAGCAAGGACAGCAACAGCAAGCAGCCGGTGGCTTCGGGCAGCACCTCGACCGCCGGTGGCAACGGCGCCGTAGCGTCTGGCAACAACAGCACTGCGCTGGGTAACGCCGCAGCGGCCTCGGCTGACAACAGCGTGGCCGTGGGCGCCAACTCGGTCGCCGATCGCAGCAACAGCGTGTCGATGGGTTCGGCAGGCCATGAGCGTCAGGTGACCAATGTGGCGGCCGGTACGGCCAACACGGATGCCGTGAACGTGGGCCAGCTGAAGGCTGCCGGTGTGATGAATGCCGATGGCTCGACCAATACGGCGGTGACCTACGACACCAATGCCGATGGCAGCAGCAGCGTGACCTTGAACGGCGGCGGCAATGGCGCGGTGATCCACAACGTGGCTCCGGGTACGTCGGCGACGGACGCAGCCACGGTGGGCCAGGTGCAGCAGGTGGCCGACTGGTCCAAGAGCTACACCGACCAGCAGGTCAGGAACATGGGTCGCCAGGCGGATGGCGGCGTCGCCTCGGCGATGGCCATGTCCTCCATCCCGCAGGCGGTGGTGAACGGCGGGCACTCCATCGGCGCGGGCGTGGGCAGCTTCCGCGGCCAGTCCAGCGTGGCGGTCAGCATGTCGGCCATGAGCGCAACCGGCAAATTTGCCGTGAAGCTCAACGTCAGCGCGACCACCCACGGCGACGCCGGTGTGGGCGTGGGTGCCAGCTACAACTGGTAAGCCTGGGTTTTACCTGCACGAGAGAACGGCGCCGTAGCGATACGGCGCCGTTTTTCGTTGTTGCGGGGAGAGGGCAAACAAAAAGGCCGCGACATGGCGCGGCCTTTTCGATGGGCCGTCCCTTGTAGGAGCGCACTTGTGCGCGACCGCAAGGTTCCGGCTTTACCGCTGCGTAGGCTTTTCGCGCACAAGTGCGCTCCTACAGACGAGCGATTATTTCATGCGGTAGGTGATGCGACCCTTGGTCAGGTCGTAGGGGGTCATTTCGACCTTCACCTTGTCGCCGGTGAGAATGCGGATGTAATGCTTGCGCATGCGGCCGGAAATATGGGCCGTGATGACGTGGCCGTTTTCCAGCTGCACGCGGAACATGGTGTTGGGCAGGGTCTCCTGGACCGTACCTTCCATTTCGATGACGTCGTCTTTGGCCATGCGTTCCGTGGGGGCAGGGCAGCCGTCGTGGCTGCTTAATCCGTCGATTATGCCACGGAAAGTCCAATGGTTAAAGAATCATCAGCCAAAATGCTCATCCAGCTTGCGACGGATCTCCTGTTCCACCATGCCCTTGAGCGGCGCCAGCATCATTCCCAGCTCGGCTGTCACGTGGATGACGTCGCCCGCCACGGCAATGCTGCCGTTCACGCCCGGGCGGGAAAAGCGCAGGATGTCGCCCTGCCACTGGCCCTCCATGCCGAACTTTTCTTGCATGCGGGCCGCCACCTTGTCGACCACCGCGCGGGCCTCGGTCACGGAAAGCTGGTGGGGGCGGCGGATGTCGATCTTGGGCATGGGTGTTCCTGGGAGGCAAAGGCATATGGTAAGCCACGTCACCCGGAACTGCCGCTGCGCAGCGCGCGCAGCTCTGTTGTCGAAGCCCATGGGTGAGATCAGAGCGTCCTTAAGCTCGCAGGCATCTGCTAGAGTCCCGCCCGTCCATCGACTGGTTCACAGATGCGCATCGAGTTTCCCAATTCGCCCCGCGAGGATTTCCACTGGGACGGGCCGGCGCTGCGCATCGGCAGTGCGCCGGACAATGACCTGATCCTGGCCGCGCATCAGGCCGGCACCTATCACCTGCGCATCCAGCTGGATCGCCGGGGTTGGGTGCTGCAGGTCTTGCCCCAGGGCAACCGCATCTACGTGAATGCGCGCCCCGTGCGTGAAAAGGCCTTGTTGCGCGCCGGCGACATCCTGAGCGTCGGTGATTGCCGCATGCTGCTGCGTGCCGACGAAGAACCCGCCCACAATCTGCCCGTGACCGTGCCTGCCGAAGGGCGTTGCACGGTGGCGCTGCGTGCCGTGGCGGGCCCTTTGTCCGGTCGGGTGCTGTCGCTGCAGGACAAGCTGGAGCTGGGCCCGCATGGGCGCATTCCGCTGGAGCTTCCGCAGGGTGAGACGGCTTCGCTGGTGGTGTTCTGGCGGGATGGTCAGCTGATGCTGGAGGCCGGCCAGCAGTCCGAGCGTTATCCCCTGCGCGTCAACGGCGTGCCGGTGACCCAGGCCGCACTCCGGCCGGGCGACCAGGTGGGCCTGGGCATGCATCGTTTCGTGGTCGATGCCCCGGGACTGGAACCGGAGCCGGAGATCATCCAGCCGGCGCCGGAGCGGCCGCATCTGCCCGAAGAGGATGCTGGCCCGCGCGGCGAGGTGTGGTGGCTGATCGCCACCGCCGCGGTGCTCGCCCTGGGAATTGCGGTGGCTTTGCTGGTGCGTTTCTGAGGCGGGGTTCGGGCGATGCCGTGGCATCGTCGCCTTGGTTGACGGTGGGTTGCTGCGACGCGGCATAATGCGGCGATGTTCCTTCTGAAGGCGTCGTCAGTGAGCAGACTCTGGAATTTCAGCGCCGGCCCGGCCGCATTGCCGCAACCGGTGCTTGAGCGCGCGCAACGCGAATTGCTGGACTGGCAGGGTTGCGGCGCCTCGGTGATGGAGTTGTCTCACCGCGGCAAGGCCTTCATGGGCCTCGCACAGCAGGCTGAGGCCGATCTGCGCGAACTCTTGGCGGTTCCTGCTGACTACGCGGTGTTGTTCCTGCAAGGCGGCGCGACCCAGCATTTCGCGCAAATCCCGATGAATCTGGCCGCTGAAAGCGACAGCGCCGATTACATCGTGACCGGCCACTGGGGCGAGAAGGCCGCCAGCGAGGCGGCGCCATACGTCAAGGTGAACGTCGCCGCCAGCAGCAAGGGCGAGCACTACACGCGCCTGCCGCCGCGCGGGACGTGGCAGCTCGACGAGCGCGCCGCTTACGTGCACTACACGCCGAACGAAACCATTCATGGCGTGGAATTCCACGAGATTCCGAATGTAGGCGACGTGCCCTTGGTGGCAGATATGTCGTCGGACATCCTCTCCGGACCCGTCGATGTCAGCAAATTCGGGCTGATTTACGCCGGCGCGCAGAAAAACATCGGGCCATCGGGCCTGGTGGTGATGATCATCCGGCGCGACCTGCTGGAGCGCGCTACGCGGCCGATGGCGAAGATTTTCCGCTACGCCGATCACGCCGCCAACGATTCCATGCTCAACACGCCCAACACCTGGGGCTGGTACCTGGCGGGTCTCACCTTCCAGTGGCTGAAGGAGCAGGGCGGTCTCGCTGCAGTCGGCGAGCGCAATTCGGCAAAGGCTGAGCTGCTGTACGACGCCATCGACCACTCCAACGGTTTTTATCGCAACCCGGTGGCACTGGATTCGCGTTCGCGCATGAATGTGCCGTTCACCCTGCATGACAGCGCGCTGGACGCGGATTTCCTCAAGGAATCGGAAGCCGCCGGCCTGCTCGCGCTCAAGGGACACAAGGCGGTGGGCGGCATGCGCGCCTCGCTTTACAACGCGGTTCCGCTCGAAGCGGTGCAGGCCCTGGTGGGCTTCATGCGCGATTTTGCGCATCGTCACGGATGAAACCGTTGCACGCCTGGTCGCACATCAAGGACTATCCCTGATCCCCATTTGGACTTCCGTTGCTTGCGCAGCCCACGACATGACCGATAAGAAATCCTCGCTTTCCGATGTGCGCGAGCGCATCGACAGCATCGATCAGCAGATCCAGCAGCTGATCTCCGAGCGCGCCGGATGGGCGCAGGAAGTGGCCCGCGTCAAGGGCGAGGGGCTTTCGGCGATCGACTATTACCGCCCGGAACGCGAAGCCCACGTGCTGCGCATGGTGGTGGACCGCAACGATGGCCCGCTCACCGACGTGGAAATGGTGCGGCTGTTCCGCGAAATCATGTCTTCCTGCCTGGCCCAGGAAGATCCACTCAAGGTGGGTTTTCTCGGCCCTGAGGGCACCTTCAGCGAACAGGCCGTGCGCAAGCATTTCGGTCACGCCGCCTACGGACTGCCGCTGGGCAGCATCGAGGAAGTTTTCCAGGAAGTGGCGGCGGGCCACGCCGATTTCGGCGTCGTGCCGGTGGAGAATTCCGGGCAGGGCATGATCCAGGTCACGCTGGACATGTTCCTCACCTCCGAAGCCACCATTTGCGGCGAAGTGGAATTGCGCGTGCATCAGTGTCTGCATTCGATGCAGGGCAAGCTGGAAGGCATCAAGCGTGTTTACGCGCATGCGCAGTCGTTGCAGCAGTGCAAGACCTGGCTGCGCATCAACTTGCCTGGTGTCGAGTGCGTGGCGGTGAGCAGCAACGCCGAGGCGGCCCGCATGGCGCGTCACGCCGATGACGTGGCTGCGATTGCCGGCGAAACGGCGGGCCGCGTGTATGGCCTGAAGACGGTGGCCCAGGGCATTGAAGACCGCGCGGACAACACCACGCGCTTCCTGGTGATCGGCCGTTCGCTGTTTCCGCCGTCCGGCAACGATCGCACCTCGCTGCTGATCACCGTGAACGACAAGCCGGGCGCGCTGTATCACGTGCTCAAGCCGTTTGCCGAGCACGACATCAGCCTCAATCGCATCGAATCGCGTCCGGCGCATTCGGGCAAGTGGCAGTACGCGTTCTTCATCGATGTATCCGGCCACATCAACGACGAGCCGATGCAGGCGGCGATGAAGGAAATGGGCGAAGCCGCCGCGCAGGTGCGCGTGCTCGGTTCGTACCCGGTGGCGTTGCCCTGATAGAACTAAGGCCGCCGCTGCGCAGCCGTTGGAGAATGTTTCGTGACCCGACTCGACTGGACCAGTCACCCCGCGCGCGCGCTCAAGGGCAGCGTGCGCGTGCCTGGCGATAAATCCGTTTCGCACCGCGCGCTGATGCTGGGTGCGCTGGCGGAAGGCGCTTCCCATATCCGTGGCTTCCTCGAAGGCGAAGACACGCGCGCCACGGCCGCCGTGTTGCAGCAACTGGGCGTGCGCATCGAAACGCCGGCCGATGGCGAACGCGTGGTGCATGGCGTGGGCCTGCACGGCCTGAAGGGAACCACCCAGCTGCTCGACTGCGGCAATGCCGGCACCGGCATGCGCCTGCTGGCCGGATTGCTGGCAGGGCAGGCCTTCGATAGCACGCTGATCGGCGACGAATCGCTGTCCAAGCGTCCGATGCGCCGCGTGACCGACCCGCTTGCCCGCATGGGCGCGAAGATCGACACGCAGGACGGCCTTCCGCCGCTGCACGTGCGCGGCGGGCAGGCGCTTCATGGCATCGCCTACACCTTGCCGGTGGCCAGTGCCCAGGTGAAGTCGGCGCTCTTGCTGGCGGGCCTGTATGCGCAAGGCGAAACGGACGTCATCGAGCCGCATCCGACGCGCGACTACACCGAGCGGATGCTTGCGGCGTTTGGCTGGCCCATCGATTTCACACCGGGTCGCGCACGACTGAGCGGCGGTCATACCTTGCGCGCTACCAATGTGGATGTGCCGGCGGACTTCTCCTCGGCGGCGTTCTTCCTCGTCGCCGGCAGCATCGTGCCGGGTGCCGAGCTGCGCTTGCAGTCGGTCGGCCTCAATCCACGCCGCACCGGCCTGTTGCAGGCGCTGCGCCTGATGGGGGCGGATATTCGCATCGAAAACGAACGCGAGAGCGGCGGTGAACCAGTCGGCGATCTGGTGGTGCGCCATGCGCCGCTGCACGGCATCGAACTGCCCGAGGCGCTGGTGCCCGACATGATCGACGAATTCCCCGCGCTGTTCGTCGCGGCCACGGCAGCCACGGGCAATACCGTGGTGCGCGGTGCGGCCGAGCTGCGCGTGAAGGAGTCGGATCGCCTGGCGGCGATGGCCACGGGATTGCGCGCGCTCGGCGCCGTTGTCGACGAGACTCCTGATGGTGCCACCATCCACGGCGGTCCGCTGCATGGCGGTACCATCGAGAGCCATGGCGATCACCGTATTGCCATGAGTTTCGCAGTGGCCGGCCTGGTCGCCAGTGGGTCGGTGCGCATCAACGATTGCGCCAATGTGGCGACCTCGTTCCCTGGGTTCATCGAGCTGGCCAACCGCTGCGGGTTCAAGCTGGAAACCGCCTGATTCCAGCAATTCGGCTTTCTGTGGGAGCGCACCCTGTGCGCGACTGGCAGGAACCGAGACCGTCCGGCATGCCCGTCGCGCACAGGGTGCGCTCCCACAAGGTCTCGCCCGAGGGAACGGGTGCAGCTACCCTTGTGGCCTCACGCAGAGATCGCCATGCCCACTGCCACCCCGTCCTTCATCGTCGCCATTCCCGCCCGCTACGGCTCCACGCGCCTGCCGGCCAAACCGCTGCGAGAGATTGCCGGTGTGCCGATGGTGGTGCGCGTGGCGCAGCGCGCGCTCGAGGCGGGTGCCACGCAGGTGGTAGTGGCGGTGGACGACCAGCGCATCGCCGATGCCTTGCAAGGGCATGCCGTGGATGTATGCATGACGCGCAGCGACCACGCCTCGGGCAGCGATCGCCTGGCCGAATGTGCCGAGTTCTACGCGTGGCCCGACGACGCCATCGTGGTGAATCTGCAGGGTGACGAGCCGTTCGCGCCGGCGGCGGGTATCCGCGAAGTGGCGCGCGCGCTGGCCGAGGACGATGCGCCGATGGCCACGCTGGCCACGCCGATCGTGGATGCGCACGAGCTGTTTGATCCCAACGTGGTCAAACTTGTGCGTTCTGCCAATGGGCGGGCGTTGTACTTCAGTCGTGCACCGCTGCCGTGGGCGCGCGATGCATTTGCTGCCGATCGTGATGTATTGCCCGCGAACGTGCCGTTCCTGCGCCATATCGGCATCTACGCGTATCGCGCGGGCTTCCTCAAGCGTTACACCACGCTGGCGCGCACTCAGCTGGAGCAGGCCGAATCGCTGGAGCAGCTGCGCGTGCTCGAACACGGCTATGCCATCGCTGCCCGACTGACGCCCGAACCGTTCCCGCCGGGCATCGATACCGAGGCCGACCTCGAGCGTGCGGAGCGCTGGCTGGCCCAGCGCTGATCTTCAGCGTCGGCGACGCAGCAGCATCACAAACAGGCCGCCCAGGACCAGGCCCACTACCAGCCCGATGCCGGCGCCCCACAGGGCGCCGTTGGTACCGGCAACGGCGCGGCCGATCAAAAAGCCGAGCACGAACAGGATGGGTAGAGGCAGGCAGCCCACGAGCGATCCTCCAATCAGCCCTGCATCGACTCAGGCTATTTGTTGAAGCTGATCGGCACCTGCACATAACCATCGGCAGGCGCGCCGTTCTTGACGGCCGACTTGTACGACCAGCCCTTCGCGGTTCGGATGGCCTCGTCGTCGAGGGCCTTGGAGCCCGACGACATCATCACGTGGAAGGATTTGGCCTTGTCGTCCGGTCCGACCTGCACCATGACCACCACGGTGCCCGTGCCGGCGTTGTTCTTCATGGCGGCGGAAAAGCGCGGGGCCGGCTGGGGGCGATCCTCGTCGATGCTCGCCGGATGATCGCCTGCCGTATTGGCGCTGGCGCCTGCCGTGGGCGAGGCGGCAGCCGGAGCCGGCGCGTCTTGCCCGGCGGGTCCCGCGATGGCCGCCTGGCCCAGCAGCATGGCAGCGGCCGCTATCGTAATGAGCTTGCGATTCACTTTCTTCCTCCCTGTGGATCGGGCAAGCATAGGCAGACTTCGCGTGTCACAACAATCGTGACTTTAGTCACTCCCTGAGGGCTTGATTGCGGCCCTTTCCGCAGCCATTTCGAGTTTTCATGCGATGCCTATATCAGGGCGACGCGACGAGGACATTTCCATCTGATGAAAAGCGCGCCGGTCCCGTCCATCTTGTTTGTGTGCTTGGGCAATATCTGCCGTTCGCCACTGGTGGAAGCCGTGGCTCGCCAGCGCGCGGCACAGGCCGGCCTTTCGTTGTCGCTGGCCTCCTGCGGCACCGGCCATTGGCATATCGGCAAGGGCGCCGATCCGCGCATGCTGCGTGCGGCAGCGGATGCCGGCTATGACTTGTCGCCGCATCGCGCGCGACAGGTGCGGGCAGCCGATTTCCAGACGTTCGACTGGGTGCTGGCGATGGACCAGGACAATCTGGAGACGCTCGAAGGCCTGCGGCGGGGTGGCGGCGTGGCGCCCGCCTTGTTCCTGCCCTGGGCCGGCGTGGCCGCGCCCGAAGAGTTTCCCGATCCGTACTTCGGCGACGCCGAGGGTTTTCGCCATGCCGTGGCGCTGGCGGAGCAGGGCGTGGATGGCCTGATCGTGCGCCTGCGTGCAGCAGTGACCGGATAGAATCACACGATGCAGTCCACACCGCCGCCGCAAGCCTTCGACGGCAAGGCTTTCGTCAAAAACCTGAGCACGTCGCCCGGCGTCTATCGTTATTTCGACGAGGACGGCGAGCTGCTGTACGTGGGCAAGGCCGGCAACCTCAAGAAGCGCGTCGGCAGCTATTTCCTCAAGCCGCGCATGGAGCCGCGCATCGCGGCGATGGTGTCGCAGATCGCGCGCACCGAGATCACCATCACGCGCACCGAAGGCGAGGCGCTGCTGCTCGAATCGCAGCTGATCAAGTCGCTCAAGCCGCGCTACAACATCCTGCTGCGCGACGATAAGAGTTACCCGTACATCTATCTGTCGGGCGGCGAGGACTACCCGCGGCTGGCCTTTCATCGCGGCGCACGCAATCTGCCGGGCCGCTATTTCGGGCCGTACCCGAGCACCTTCGCCGTGCGCGAAAGCCTCAACCTGATGCAGAAGCTGTTCAAGGTGCGCCAGTGCGAGGACAGCTATTTCAAGAACCGTTCGCGCCCCTGCCTGCAGCACCAGATCGGTCGTTGTACGGCGCCGTGCGTGCAGCTGATCTCGGTCGAGGACTATCGCAACGACGTGCGCCACGCGGAAATGTTCCTCGAAGGTCGTAGCAGCGCGGTCATCGACGAGCTGGCCGGGCAGATGGAACAAGCCAGCAAGGCGCTGGAATTCGAGCGCGCGGCGTCGTTCCGCGACCAGGTCGGCGCCTTGCGCAAGCTGCAGGCCGAGCATCACGTGCAGGGCGCGAGCGCGGACATGGACGTGCTCGCCTGCCGCATCGAAGCGGGCATGGCCTGCGTCAGCGTGCTGTTCTTCCGCAACGGCATCAGCCTGGGTACGCGCGACTTCTTCCCGCGCCTGCCGCTGGATGCCGAACCGTCCGACGTACTGGAGCAGTTCATCGCGCAGTACTACCTGGACCGTCCAGTGCCACGAGAGCTGATCCTGGGCGAAACGCTGCCGACCCAGCAGGTCCTCGGCGAGGTGCTGGCACAGCAGTCGGGCCATGCGGTGGAACTCAAGTCCAGCGTGCGCGGCGAACGTGCGCGTTTCCTGCAAATGGCCGAGCGCAACGCCCAGGCGTCGCTCACGGCCAGGCTGGCCAGCCGGCAGACCCTGGGTGCGCGTTTCGACGATCTGCAGAAGTTGCTCGAGATGGACGAGCCGCCGCGCCGCATCGAGTGTTTCGATATCAGCCACACGCAGGGCGAGCTCACCGTGGCGTCCTGCGTGGTGTTTGGTCCGGAAGGCCCGGAGAAATCGCATTACCGCCGCTTCAACATCAGCGGCATCACTGGCGGCGACGACTATGCGGCCATGCATCAGGCGCTGGTGCGCCGCTTCCGCAGGCTGGCCGAAGGCGAGGGCGCGCGGCCTGACGTGCTGCTGATCGATGGCGGCAGCGGGCAGGTGGCGCAGGCGCTGGACGTGCTGCGCGAGCTTGGCGTGACCGGCATCCACGTGGTCGGCGTGGCCAAGGGGCCGGGTCGCCGCGCGGGCGAGGAGACGCTGGTGCTGGCCGATTCGGGCCGCAACCTGCATCCGGGCCCGTCATCGCCGGCGTTGCACCTGGTGGCCGCCGTGCGCGACGAGGCGCATCGATTTGCCATCACCGGCCATCGCAAGCGCCGCGAGAAGGCGCGCGAGCGCAGCGTGCTGGAGGATGTTGCCGGCGTCGGCGCGCGCCGCCGTTCGGCCCTGCTCAAGGCATTTGGCGGTCTCGCCGGCGTGGAAGCGGCCGGCGTGGAGGAGCTCACCCGCGTGAAAGGGATTGATCGCGGATTGGCCGAACGCATTTATGCTGCACTCCATGGCTGATCCGCGCGAATGGGTGCGGACCGTCATGCCGGCTTACATCAAAATCCCGCATGATCGAGGGCGTGGACGGTTGATGATGGCGTTGATCCACAAGCTTCCCTGCTGACTGCTGCAAACCGGAAAGGATTTATGCACATCAACCTGCCCACCTGGCTGACCTTGTTTCGCGTGCTGCTGTTGCCGGTGATGGTGGTGGTGTTCTATTGGCAGTTTCCGGGGCACAACATCACGGCAGCCATCGTGTTCGCACTTGCCGCCATCACCGATTGGCTGGATGGCTATCTCGCCCGGCGCATGAATCTCACCTCGGCCTTTGGCGCCTTCCTCGATCCGGTGGCCGACAAGCTGATGGTGGCGGTGACGCTGTTCCTGCTGGTGGAAACCCATCGCGGCGGCTGGCCGGGCATCCTGATGGCGATCACGGCAGCCATCATCGTGGGACGCGAGATCAGTGTCTCCGCCTTGCGCGAATGGATGGCCGAGATCGGCATGCGTGCCACCATCAAGGTGGCTTTCATCGGCAAGCTCAAGACCGCCATGCAGATGGTCGCCCTGGTGGTGTTGATCGTCCAGCACGAGAAGGACGCCGAGGCCTTGCGCCTGTATCACATCGGCGAGGGACTGCTGGTGATCGCCGGCATCCTCACCATCTGGTCGGGCCTGTACTACCTGCGCGCCGCGTGGCCCAGCCTGAAGGGCGATGGTTCTGGCCATCCGCTGCCCCGCAACGACGACTGAATAGAAGTAACCCCGAGATTCATGACAGGTGCTTGACGGCCGCCGATTAGCCATTACAATGCGCGACTCCGATGCGGGAATAGCTCAGTTGGTAGAGCACGACCTTGCCAAGGTCGGGGTCGCGAGTTCGAGTCTCGTTTCCCGCTCCAGATTCGGTGAATGGAAGCATCGCCATTCACAAAAAAAACGGCCCTCGCGGCCGTTTTTTTATGCCTGTGAATCAGGCCCTGCCTAGGCCGTGACGACGCGGGCTTGGGCCGCGCGCCGTCACGTGTCGCAGCGTCAATGCGTCTGTTTGCGATGCTCGATCGCCTGCCGGCGATAGAGCGGGTAGCAGAGGGCCAGGCAGATGAACCAGATCGGGGTGTAGATCAGGCCCTGCAGCGTGTCCTGTTTCTGCGCGAACACCCACAGCACGAAGGCGAAGAAGGCCAGCACGATCCAGCACATCGCCACCCCGCCGGGCATCTTGAAAATCGACGTCGTGTGGCGCTCCGGATGCAGTTTCCGGTAGCGCATGTAGGCAATCATGATCAGCGACCACACGAAGATGAAGCAGATGCTGGAGATCGTGGTGACGATGGTGAAGACCTTCATGACGTCGCCTTCCTGGTAGAGCAGGAACACGCCGATGAAGAGCAGGAAGCAGGAATAGGCCAGGCCGTTGGCCGGCACGTTGTTGTTGCTCAGTCTGGCAAACGGCTTGGGGCCGAGCCTGCCGGCCGAAAGACCGTAGAGCATGCGTCCGGTCGAATAGATGCCGCTGTTGGCAGAGGACGTGGCCGAGGTGAGCACCACGAAGTTGATCAGGCTGGCGGCGATCGGAATGCCGATCAGCATGAACAGGTTCACGAACGGGCTGCGATCCGGCGCCACTTCGTTCCACGGCGTGACCGTCATGATCACCAGCAGGGCGAGCACGTAGAAGATGATCACGCGGATGGGAATGGAGTTGATCGCCTTGGGCAGGGTTTTTTCCGGATCACGCGCTTCGGCTGATGCCGTGCCCACCAGCTCGATGCCGACGAAGGCAAACACGGCGATCTGGAACGCCGCCATGAATCCGGAACCGCCGTGCGGGAACCAGCCGCCATTCGCCCAGAGATTGGACACCGCGGCCTTGGCGCCGGTCGGCGAGGTGAAACCGATGGCGATCAGCACGATGCCGACGGCGATCAGCGCGACGATGGCGACGATCTTCACCAGCGCAAACCAGAACTCCATTTCACCGAAGAGCTTCACGGTCAGCAAGTTGAGGCCCAGCAGCAGAAGAATGCAGGCCGATCCGGGCAGCCATAGCGGCACGTGCGGCGCCCAGAATTGGATATAGCCGGTGATGGCCGCAATGTCCGCGATGCCCGTGACCACCCAGCAGAACCAGTAGGTCCAGCCGGTGAAGAAACCCGCCCAGGGGCCGAGCAAGTCGTAGTTGAAATCGACGAACGACTTGTAGTTCAGGTTGGACAGCAGCAGCTCGCCCATGGCGCGCATCATGAAGAACAGCACGCTGCCGATGATCGCGTAGGCGAAAATCACCGACGGGCCCGCGAGGCTGATCGTTTTGCCCGAGCCCATGAACAGGCCGGTGCCGATGGCGCCGCCGATGGCGATCAGCTGCAGGTGGCGGTTGCGCAGATTTCGCTGCAGGTGATGTTCGGGTTGGCCGGTTGCAACGGTCGGTTCGTGGTTCTGCATAGGCGGCACGATCCTTTCGAGGTACGAAAGCGACCATCCTAAAGGATACGCACCGGGTCGTGCTGCATACCTACTGGGCGTCGTGGAATATGACACCCAGCGTGTGACGCTGGCCGCTGCGCACGCGGCTCACGCCATGGCGCATGGTGACCCTGTAGGAACCCCGCGTGCCGGCGACCGGACGCTGGTTGACGGCAAAGATTACGGCGTCTCCCTGGCGCAGCGGCACCACCTCGACGCGCGACTGCATACGTGGACGCTGCTCGGTGAGCACGAATTCACCGCCGCTGAAGTCGCGACCGGGTTCGGACAGCAGGACCGCCAACTGCAGCGGAAACACGTGTTCGCCGTAAAGATCCTGATGAAGGCAGTTGTAGTCGCCAGCGCCGTATTTGAGCAGCAGCGGCGTGGGCCGCGTCTGCCCGGCGTCATGGCAGCGGCCCAGGAAGGCTTCGTACGTGGCCGGATATGGCACGGCAATGCCCATGCGGTCGTTCCACTGATTGGCCAAGGTCGCGAGCTGCGGGTACAACGCGCCGCGCATCTGCTGCACGGGGTCGGGCAGGGGATATCGGAAGTATCGGTATTCGCCTCGACCGAAGTTGTGGCGTGCCATCACCACGCGGCTGCGATAGCGCGACTCGTCGGCGTAATTGGCAGCGATATCGCGGCATTGCTCGGCATCGAGCAAGCCTTCGATCACTGCGCTGCCACGTTCGTCGAGTTCCGCCAGCAGGGCTGGCCAATCGACGGCTTCAAGGCGCGAGGCGATGGACCGGTTGGGCGATTCGATGCGTTGTGCGTGCATGGTGGGCAGTCGAGTGGCGAGACCTCAAACTAGCCGGTGGCGACTGATGCCACACTCCGATTCTTGCGCATCACCAGATCAGGTCGTCCGGCACCTTGAACTGGCTGTAGAACTCATCGTCGTCACTGGCCGGCTTGCTGTCCGCGGGCTGGCCGTGGTCCAGCACGATGACGCTGGCGTCGCGTTCGCGGATCTTATCCGCTGCCGCGCGCGGCAATAGTTCATAGCTGTCGCCGGAACGCGCAACCACCAGCGTGCCCTTGGCCAGCTGCGCGCGCAGCGCTTCGTTCACCAGCACGCTGTGGATCTTCTCGCCGTCGTTGAAGCGGTAACTGATCTCGCCTTCGCGCTTCACTTTGTTGGCATCGATGATCTGGCGGACCTGGGCGGCGATCTCGCGCGCATGGGCCTGCGCGTTGCGTTCGGCAGCCAGGGCGCGATCGCGTTCGGCGCGTTCGGCCTGCAGGCGCTGGGTATCGATCTTCTCGGCGGCCTCGGTGGCAACGGGCTTGCCCTGGCGCTGCTTGGCCTGTTCGCGGGCAATCTGGTCGACCTTGCCCTTTTTGGCGAGGCCGGCCTTGAGTAACTGTTCCTGCAGGGGATTGCGCATGCGTGGAGCGTCCGGAAAACGTAGCCCGGGAATTGTAGCGCGGGTCCGGCACGGCGCGATCTGCGGCCCGGTGAGACGCGGCGTGGCATGATGGCGGCGGGCAGGGTTCCTCACCAAAGGATGTGCCGTGATCCCGCACTTCACCGACCATTCGGCCAACGAACGCACCTATCTCGCCTGGGTGCGCACCGCGATCTCGGTCATGGCGTTCGGCTTCCTGCTGGAACGCTTCGACATCTTTTTGCTGTTCACATCGCGCGCGGCCGCCAAGGTGACCGAGAGCCTGCATACGGAAGCGTCGCAATGGCTGGGCCTGGGGCTGCTGCTGGTGGGCGCCTTGATGATCGTCGGCGCCACGATCCGGTTCTATCGCAATCGAAAGGCGATCGAGGCGGCCGATACCTCGATGTATGGCGACTCGTGGACGGCCCGGGGCATGGCCGTGCTGTTGGTGCTGATGGCGATCTTCTTGACGCTCTATGTGGCGCGGCAGCTTGCGGCGCTGAGTTGAGGCCCTTCGTCGCGTCGCCTCCAACGCGTCATTCCGGCGCAGGCCGGAATCCAGTAGCAGTGCGTGCCGATTGTCGCGACAACCGGATGCATCGCACCTGGATTCCGGCCTGCGCCGGAATGACGAGCAAAAAGAGCAGGGCCGTTTGCATCGGAGATGGCGAAAAAAAGCGCCGTATCGCTACGGCGCCTTTTCGTTTACGCATGAAGCGACAGATCAAAGCGCTTCGAACACGCCCGCTGCACCCATGCCGGTGCCGATGCACATGGTCACCATGCCGTACTTCTGCTTGCGACGACGCATGCCGTGAATCAGCGTGGCGGCGCGGATCGCACCGGTGGCGCCGAGCGGATGGCCGAGCGCGATGGCGCCGCCGAGCGGGTTGACCTTGCTCGGGTCGAGGCCGAGATCGCCGATCACCGCCAGCGCCTGCGCGGCAAACGCTTCGTTGAGTTCGATCCAGTCCATCTGATCCTTGGTCAGGCCAACCTGCTTGAGCACCTTGGGAATCGCTTCCTTCGGGCCGATGCCCATCACTTCGGGCTTGACGCCTGCCACCGAGAAACCGACGTAGCGCGCGATGGGAGTGAGGTTGAATTCCTTCACCGCCTTCTCGCTGGCGATCAGCAGGGCGCCGGCACCATCGGACATCTGCGAGGAGTTGCCGGCCGTCACCGAGCCGCCGAAGCGGTCGTTGCGGAACACCGTCTTGAGCTTGGACAGCACTTCCAGCGTGGTGCCGGCGCGCGGGCCTTCGTCGGTGTCGATCAGGCGGCTGTCGGTCTTGATGCCGCGCGTGGCCAGATCGGGGTAATGGTCATCGAGCTGGAACGGCGTGATTTCTTCCTTGAATTCGCCGGCGGCGATGGCGGCCAGTGCGCGGCGATGGCTTTCCACCGCGAACGCATCCTGCTGCTCGCGCGTGACCTTCCACTGCTCGGCCACCTTCTCGGCGGTGATGCCCATGCCGTAGGCGATGGCGACATCTTCCTTGTTGGCGAAGATGGCCGGATTCATGGCGATCTTGTTGCCCATCATCGGCACCATGCTCATGCTCTCGGTGCCGGCGGCGATCATCAGGTCGGCCACGCCGAGCTGGATGCGGTCGGCGGCCATGGCGATGGCCTGCACGCCCGAGGAGCAGAAGCGGTTGATGGTGACGCCCGGCACGGTGTACGGCAGGCCGGCGAGCAGGGCGCCGATGCGCGCCACGTTCATGCCTTGCTCGGCCTCGGGCATCGCGCAGCCGACGATCACGTCTTCGATGCGATGCGGATCGATGCCCGGCGCCTGCGCCATCACGGCGCGGATCACGTGGGCGAGCATGTCGTCCGGACGGGTGTTGCGGAATACGCCGCGCGGCGCCTTGCCGACCGGCGTGCGGGTGGCGGCGACGATGTAAGCGTCTTGCACTTGCTTGCTCATGGTTTTGCTCCGTGGCGTCGCGCTTAGGTTTGCGGCGACGCGCTCAAAGTTTGTTCGCAGGTAAGGACGCTTGGTTAGTTACGCAGCGGCTTGCCGGTGGTCATGGTGTGCGCGATGCGGGCCTGGGTCTTTTCGGTCTTGGCCAGCTCCACGAAGTGCTTGCGTTCCAGCTGCAGCAGCCACTCTTCGTCCACCTGCGAACCGCGTTCGATCTTGCCGCCGCACAGCGTGTCCGCGATGCGCGTGGCGATGGCCACGTCATGCGGCGAGGCGAAATAGCCTTCCGCAAGATTGGCCAGCGACGCCTGGAAGGTGGCCGTGCCCACATCGCCGGCGACCGGGATGTTGCGAGCCATCATCGGCGGACGCCAACCGCTTTCGGCCAGCGACAGCGCGACCTTCTTGGCGACATAGAGCAGCTCGTAGGCGTTGAACACGACGATGTCGCTGTCGCGCAGCAGGCCCAGCTGCTTGGCTTCCATCGCGCTGCCGGAGACCTTCGCCATCGCGACTGTCTCGAACACTTTCTTCAGCGCTTCGAACGGATCTTCCGGGTTGGCCTTGGCCGCGCGGATGGCCAGCTCATGCAAGCCACCACCGGCCGGCAGCAGGCCGACGCCGGCCTCGACCAGACCGATATAGCTTTCCAGCGCCGCCACAGTGCGCGCCGAATGCATCTGGAATTCACAGCCGCCGCCGAGGGCGAGACCGCGCACCGCCGACACCACCGGCACCAGCGAATGCTTGATGCGCATGCTGGTGGCCTGGAAGTTGGCGACCATCTTCTCGAAGTCGTCGAACTTGCCGGCCTGCAGCAGGCCGAGTGCGCCCTTCAAATCCGCGCCAGCCGAGAACGGCTCGCCGGCCTGCCAGATCACCACGGCCTTGAGCTGCTGCTCGGCGACATCGATCGCCTGCTGCACGCCGTCGAGCACGTAGTCGTTGACCGTGTTCATCTTGGTCTTGAACGAGATGATGCCCACGCCATCGTCGCCCAGCGTCCACAGACGCACGCCGTCGTTTTCCCACACCGTCGTGCCCTGGTCGAACTTCTCGCCCAGGATCGGATCGGGGAACAGCTGGCGCTGGTAGACCGGGTGCTGCGAGCGCGGCTTGTTCTTGCCTTCGCCAGCGGACCAGGAGCCGTCCTTGCCGTGCACGCCGTTGCGGCCGTCGGTCACCCACGCCGGCAGCGGCGCCTTGCTCATGGCCTTGCCGGCGGCGATGTCTTCGGCGATCCAGCCCGCCACCTGCTGCCAGCCGGCAGCCTGCCAGGTCTCGAACGGACCGAGCTTCCAGCCGTAGCCCCAGCGGATGGCGAAGTCGACGTCGCGCGCAGTGTCGGCGATATCGGCCAGGTGATAAGCGCTGTAGTGGAACAGATCGCGGAAGGTCGCCCACAGGAACTGTGCCTGCGGATCATTCGACGCGCGCAGCTTGCCGAACTTCTCGGCCGGATCCTTGATCGCCAGGATCGCGCTCACTTCATCGGAGGCCTTCTGCTCAGACGGGCGATAATCCTGCTTGGCCACATCGAGCACGACGATGTCCTTGCCGGCCTTGCGATAGAAGCCCGCGCCGGTCTTCTGGCCCAGCGCACCCTTCTCGATCAGCGCGGACAGCCACACCGGGGCCTTGAAGTATTCGTGCCACGGATCATCGGCCAGCGTATCGGCCATGGTCTTGATCACATGCGCCATGGTGTCCAGGCCGACCACGTCGGCGGTGCGGTAGGTCGCACTCTTGGGACGGCCCACGGCCGGGCCGGTCAATCCGTCGACAGTGTCGAAGCCCAGGCCGAACTGCTGCGTGTGATGCATGGTGGCCAGCATCGAGAACACGCCGATGCGGTTGCCGATGAAGTTCGGCGTGTCCTTCGCATACACCACGCCCTTGCCGAGCGCGGTGGTGAGGAAGGCCTCGAGGCCTTCCAGCACGTTCTTGTCGGTGAGCCTGGTCGGGATCAGCTCGACCAGGTGCATATAGCGCGGCGGATTGAAGAAGTGCACACCGCTGAAACGGTGACGCATTTCTTCCGGCAGCGCTTCGGCCAGCTGGTTGATCGACAGGCCCGAGGTGTTGGACGCGATCACCGCGGTCGGCGACAGATGGGTGGCGATCTTCTTGTAGAGATCCAGCTTCCAGTCCATCCGTTCGGCAATCGCTTCGATCACCAGATCCACGTCCTTCAGATGATCGAGATGCTCGTCATAGTTGGCCGGGATCAGGGTGGCGGCGACGTTCTTGTCGGCCAGCGGGGCAGGCGAGAGCTTCTGCAGGTTGGCGATGGCCTTCAGCGCGATGCCGCTCTTGGGACCTTCCTTGGCGGGCAGGTCGAACAGCACGGTTTCGACGCCGGCATTGCTCAGGTGCGCGGCGATCTGCGCGCCCATGACGCCGGCGCCAAGTACCGCGGCCTTGCGGATTCGTAGCGCTTTAGGGGTGGATGGAGCGGTCATTGGCTTCTCCGTAATGCGAAACGCTGGGTAGTGAGACGAACGGCCGCGAGCGGCCGAGGGGAAGGGTTGGAACGAATCAGGGGGCTTTGAGACCGGAGGCGGCAAAGCGGATCAGGTGCTCGGCGGTCTGCGCGCGATGGCGCTCTTCGGGCACGTCGCTTTTGCGCTGGATCATGCCGAAGCCCGACATGGCGTGGGTCAGGGCACCGGTCACCAGGTCGACGCGCCAGTAGAGTTCTTCCTTGCTCAGCTGCGGCAACAGGCGGGCGAATTCCGCGGTGAACTGGCGCATCACATGGCCGTAGTTGTCCGACAGGAACTTGCGAAGGGTGTCGTCGTGTTCGGCGAACGCGCGGGCCAGCACGCGCATGAACAGCGAGCCATTGCCATCGTGGGAGAGCTCCAGTGCAGGCACGATGAAGGCTGCCAGCACGTCCTCGATGGTGGTGTCCGCCTCGCCGGCGATCTTCTGCAGGGCGGCCATGCGGCGGCCGTTGAGCTGGTCCAGGCGGCGGCGGAACACCTCTTCGATCAGGCGGTCCTTGGAGCCGAAGTGGTAGTTCACCGCGGCCAGGTTGACCCCGGCGGCGGCGGTCAGCTGGCGCAGCGAGGCCCCTTCGAAGCCGTGCCGGGCGAACAATTCCTCCGCGGCGCCGAGAATGCGCTCCTTGGTCGGCATGGAAGCACTGGAGACTGACATGGTCCGCAACCCCGGGCAGGAATCAAACGATCGTTTGAGGATACGCGGGTCGATTTGCGCCCGTCAAACGGTCGTTTCAAGGGGCCCTGGGATCCCTGCGCCCGGCTTGCGTATCAGGTAGAATCTGTCAAACTTTCGTGAGCTAAATCCCCATATCTAGTCGGGATTTGGCGTAAGTTCGCCGATATCGATCGGCCCGCCCACTCAAATACCAGTTTTTCCGGAGCAGACCCTCATGGCGCTGGAGCGCACCCTTTCCATTATCAAGCCCGACGCCGTTGCCAAGAACGTGATCGGTGAAATCTATGCTCGCTTCGAAAAGGCCGGCCTGAAGATCGTTGCCGCCAAGATGAAGCATCTGTCGCGCAAGGAAGCCGAGGGTTTCTACGCGGTGCACAAGGAGCGTCCGTTCTTCAACGCGCTGGTCGAGTTCATGATCTCCGGACCGGTGATGATCCAGGCACTCGAAGGTGACAACGCGATCCTCAAGCATCGCGACCTGATGGGCGCCACCAATCCGAAGGACGCTGCGCCGGGCACGATCCGCGCCGACTTCGCCGACTCCATCGATGCGAACGCTGTGCATGGTTCCGACGCTGCCGACACGGCTGCCGTCGAGATCGCCTACTTCTTCGCAACGACCGAAACGTTCTCGAGGTAAGTGCGCTCATCCATGAGCGCGAAGATCACGAAGCGGCCATCCATGGCCGCACTCTTCACGAAAACCGCGTTCCATTGGATAGCGTAAGGATTAAGAGGGCGGCGTTGAGCCGCAATATTTCAAGATGACTGATCAGGCAAATTCCACCACCACCGACAAGGTCAACCTGCTCGATTTCGATCGACAGGGCCTGCGTGATTTTTTTGCGCAGCTGGGCGAGAAGCCGTATCGCGCCGAGCAGGTGATGAAGTGGATTTACCACCGCCTGGAAGACAACTTTGAAAACATGACGGATGTGGGCAAGACGCTTCGGGCCAAGCTCGAAGCGTCCTGCTACGTCGGTCCGCCGAAGACCTTGTTCGACAAGGGCGCCACCGACGGCACGCACAAGTGGCTGCTCGGCATGGATGGCGGCAACGCCATCGAAGCGGTGTACATCCCCGAGCCGACCCGCGGCACGCTGTGCGTGTCTTCGCAGGTGGGTTGTGGCCTGAACTGCCAGTTCTGCTCCACCGCCACGCAAGGCTTCAACCGCAACCTGTCAACGGCCGAAGTGATCGGCCAGATGTGGGTGGCGGCCAAATATCTCGGCAACATCACGCACCAGAACCGTCGCATCACCAACGTCGTGATGATGGGCATGGGCGAGCCGTTGCTGAACTTCGACAACGTCACCAAGGCGATGAGCCTGATGCGCGACGACCTGGGCTTCGGCCTAGCGTCCAAGCGCGTCACGCTGTCCACCGCCGGCCTGGTGCCGATGATCGACAAGTTGTCCGAGACCATCGACGTGTCGCTGGCGGTGTCGCTGCATGCAGCGAACGATGAGCTGCGCACCGAGCTGGTGCCGCTCAACAAGCGCTATCCGATCGCCGAGCTGATGGCTTCGTGCCAGCGCTGGCTGGATCGCAAGCCGCGCACCTCGATCACCTTCGAGTACACCCTGATGAAGGGTGTCAACGACCAGCCCGAGCACGCCCGCCAGCTGATCAAGCTGATGCGCCGCATGCCTCAGTGCAAGGTCAACCTGATTCCGTTCAATCCATTTCCTGGCACGCGTTTCGAGCGCTCCGACGCCGAAACCATCCGCGCCTTCCAGACCCAGTTGCTCAATGCCAACGTGCTGACCATGTTGCGCCGTACCCGCGGCGACGACATCGATGCGGCATGTGGCCAGCTCAAAGGGCAGGTATTGGACCGCACCCGTCGCCAGGCCGAATTTCGCAAGCGTCTGGACGAAGGGGCGAGTCATGCGGCTTGATCGATTGTTGCTGAGTGCGAGCGTGGCCATGCTTTTGGCTGCGTGCGTGCCGGTGTCGAAATCCGGTTCCAACTCGAACGAGGGGAGCAAGATCACTCGCCAGTCCAAGGCTGAGCAGAAGCAGGAAGGCGCGCGCATCCACACCGAACTGGCCCAGCAGTACATGGCCAACGGTGATCTGGAGGACGCCATGGTCAAGATCAACAAGGCCATGCAGTTCGACCCGACCTACGTGCCTGCGCAAACCGTGGCTGCGGTGATCTACGAGCGCATCAATGACCTGCCCAATGCGGAGCTGCATTACCGCAAGGCTGTCACGCTGGCGCCGGAGAAGGGCGATCCCAACAACAACCTCGGCTGGTTCCTGTGCAACCGCGAGGGCAAGGCGGCCGAGTCGCAGGCGTATTTCCAGAAAGCCGTGGCCGACCCGTTCTACCAGACACCGTCGCTGGCCTGGACCAATGCCGGCATCTGCCAGGCCAAGGCGCAGAACATGACGGCGGCCGAGGCAGACTTCCGCAAGGCCATCGAAATCGATGCGCAAAACGGCGGGGCGTTGTATCAGCTCGCCAATGTGCTTTATCTTCAGAACGATGCCTTCCGTGCTCGTGCCTTCATCCAGCGCTTCGATGCGCTGGGTCAGCCGACCGCGGGATCGCTCAAGCTCGGACACGATATCGAAGCACGGTTGGGCAACACGGATGCTGCTCTCAACTACAGCAGGCGACTGCAAAGCCAGTTCCCGGATTCGGAGCAGGCCCGCGCCCTCGACGCAACTGCACGCCAATGACCACTCAACCGTCAAATTCGGCCAACAGCGGCAACCGAGAATTCCCTTTCACCCAAGCGCCCAACGTCACCATGGAAACCGAACACAATTCGCCGGAAGCGATCAAGGGCACCTTGGGCGGGCGTTTGCGCGCTGCGCGCGAAGCGCGCGGGCTGGACGTCGAGACCTGCGCTCATGCGCTGCGCTTGCCGACCCGTGTGCTCAGGCAGGTCGAGAGCAACGAGTACAGCGGCATCGACCACGTGTACCTGGGTGGCTATCTCATCAAGTACGCGCGTTATCTCGGCGTCGACGAAGCCGAGGTCAGGCTCGAGCTCGATCGCATCAAGCCGGCGGAACCCACCCTGGTGGCGACGGGCGGCATCTCGCACTCGCGTTATCTGCTTGAGAACTACGCGCGCGCGGCGACCTATGTGGTGCTGACCGCGGCGATCGTGGTGCCGACCATCTGGCTGGGCGTGCGTGGCACGCTCGATCGCGACGTCAGCCATCTGGCGCCGCTCGATGCCGCGCCGGTCGCCCAGGTCGATGCGCCGGCCAGCAGTGCCAGCGCCGCGGCATCGACCGTGGCAAGCACTGCACCCAATACGCAGGAAGGTACGACCGCGCCGGCTACCACACCGGCACCGGCGGCTGCGCCTGCGCAAGACCAGCCGTTGATGGCTTCCATGACGCCGTTCCTGGGCGATACCCATGCGGCAGCGCAGCCGGCGGCACCGACGCCGACCACGGATGCCGGCTCGGTGGGCGGCGGCGCGCACAGCCTCGTGCTGAGCCTGCAGAACGCCAGCTGGGTCGAAGTCACCGGCAAGGACGGCTCGCGCCTGGAATACGGCTTGCTGCCGGCCGGCAGCTCCAAGACCTACCGCAGCGATCAGCCGCTGGAAGTGCGCATCGGCAACGCCGGTGGCGCCCAGGTGATGCTGGATGGCCAGCCCATGCCGCTGGATAGCTATCGCCGTTCCAATGTTGCGCATTTCCGCATCGAATTGCGCGACGGCAAGGCCACCCCGGCCGGCGCCTGAGTCATCACGCCAGGCCTGTGCGGCCTGGCGCAATCGGTTATGCTTGCCCATTGTCCGTTCGGCAACGAGCGGACATTCGGGCTGATTTCTTTTCCGCATGACGGGCGCCGCCAGGTGCCTCTGGCGTGCGGTTCCCCAAGGGTGATTGCATGGCATTTGAAGCGTACGACGATTACGAACAGAGCGAACGCGTACAACAGTGGTTGCGCCAGAACGGCTTGTCCATCGTCGTCGGCATCGCGATCGGCCTGGTCGGCATCTTCGGCTGGCAGCAGTGGAACAAGCACAAGGCAGAGCATCAGGCTGACGCTGCGAACCTGTATCAGCAGATCCAGGTCGCCGTGGCTGCCGGCAAGTCCGACAACGCCGATGCGCTGACCGAGCAGTTGCTCAAGGACTACACCGATTCCACCTACGCCGTGTTCGCCGTGAGCGATCGGGCGGAGCGCCAGGTGCAGGCCAAGCAGATGGACAAGGCGATCGAGTCGCTCGGCTGGGCCGAGAGCCACGCCGCCGATGCGAACCTCAAGGCGCTGTCGCAGATGCGCATCGCGCGCGTGCAGCTGGCGCAGGGCAAGGCCGCCGACGCGATTGCCGCGCTCGATCGCATGCAGTCCAAGACGTATGAAGGTGTGTCACAGGAACTACGCGGCGATGCGCTGGTCAAGCTTGGGCGCCCAGACGATGCCCGCAAGGCATACGTAGCCGCCAAGGCGGCGCTGGGTGAGAACGCGCCTCAGAGCGTGCAGATGAAAATCGATGATCTGGCCGTGGCCGGGAAGCAGGGTGCATGAAACCTGAAGTGAAGAAGCGCGGTGCGATGAAGCGCGTTTGGCTGGTGGCACTGACCTCTCTGGTGGTGCTTGCCGGTTGCCATTCGTTCAAGAAGGAAAACGTCCAGCCGCCGACTCCGCTGGCCAAGGATTTCAAGCCCACCACCCAGGTGACCAAGCTGTGGACCACCAGTGTGGGCGACGGTGCGGGTGACAGCGGCGTGCGTCTGCGCCCCGCCTTTGCAGACGGCGTGCTCTACGCCTGCAGCACCGATGGCAAGATCGCCGCCATCGACGCCACCAGCGGCAAGACGCTGTGGACCAAGAGCTCGCGCACCCAGGGCTGGTTCGGCTGGGGCGACAAGAAGCGCGCCGATGCGCTGTATGCCGGTGGCCCGATGGTTTCCGGCGACCTGCTCGTGGTCGGCACGCTCGATGGCCACGTCTACGGCATCAATGCGAAAGACGGCAGCCCGCGCTGGGAGTCGGTGGTCAACTCCGAAGTGATCTCCCCGCCCGTGATCTCCGCCAACCTCGTGGTTGCACGCACCCAGGACGGCCGTCTGTACGGTTTCGATAGTTCCACCGGCGAGCGCCGCTGGGTCTACGACCAGGACTCCGTGCCGCTGCTCAGCCTGCGCGGCAATGGCCCGATGCTGGTCGCCAACGGCGTGGTGTTCTACGGCAACGATGCCGGCAAGCTGGTCGCGCTGCGTCTGGACAATGGCGAGAAGCTGTGGGAACAGACCCTCGCCAGCGGCGAAGGCCGCACCGAGATCGATCGCCTGGCCGATGCCGACGGTTCGATCCTGCTCGAAGGCACCACCCTGTACAGCGCCGCCTATCACGGCAATATCGCCGCGATCGACGGTCCCAGCGGTCGCCCGCTGTGGGGGCGACCGTTCTCGACCTTCACCTCGCTGGACGTCACCGGCAACGGTCTCTACGGCGTGAGCGACGAGTCGCAGGTGTGGGCGTTCGACAAGACCGGCGGCGCCGACATGTGGAAGAACGATGCACTGAAGTACCGCTGGCTCACGGCTCCTGCCGTGCTCGGTGACTACGTCGTGGTCGGCGACCTCGAGGGCTACGTGCACTTCCTGCAGACCGGTGACGGCGCGCTGGCGGCACGTGAGCGCCTGTCCAAGAAAGCCATTCGCGCCCAACCCCTGGTGGTGGGCGACATTGTGTACGTCGAAGACGTCAAGGGCCGCATCGGCGCTTACCGTCTCGGCGGCCACTGATCGTAATAAAGGTTGTTTGAATCATGCTGCCCGTCGTTGCCCTGGTCGGTCGTCCCAATGTCGGTAAATCGACCCTATTCAACGCAATGACGCGCAGTCGTGACGCCCTGGTGGCTGATATGCCGGGCGTTACGCGAGATCGACACTACGGCGTGTGCCGCACCGGCACACGCCCGTTCGTGGTGGTGGACACCGGCGGCCTGTCCGGCGAAGAGGAAGGCATCGAAGGCCTGACTGCGCAGCAGGTGCGCCTGGCCATCGAAGAGGCCAGCGTGCTGGTCTTCGTGGTGGACGCCCGCGACGGCCTGCTGCCGCAGGACCGCACCATCCTTGACGAGCTGCGTCGCAGCGGCAAACCGATCATCGCCGGGGTCAACAAGACTGACGGTCTGGATCTGCAGAATGCGATGGCGGAATTTGCCGTGTTCGGCATCGCCAACACGCTGCCGCTGGCGGCATCGCACAATCGCGGTACCGAGGATCTGGTCGCTTCGGCCATCACGCTGCTGCCGGAAGACCAGCACGAAGAGATCGATCCGGTCGAGGCGGACAGCATTCGCGTCGCCATCGTCGGCCGTCCGAATGCGGGCAAGTCCACGCTGATCAATCGCCTGCTCGGCGAGGATCGCCTGATCGTTTCCGACGTGGCCGGCACCACCCGCGATCCCATTCGCGTGTCGCTGGAACGCGACGGCCGCAAGTACACCCTGATCGATACCGCCGGCGTGCGTCGCAAGGCGCGCGTCGAGGAAGCGGTGGAGAAATTCAGCGTCATCAAGACGCTGCAGTCGATGGCTGCCGCCCAAGTGGTGGTGCTGATGGTCGATGCGCGCGAGAACCTGGCCGACCAGGATCTCACGCTGATCGGTCACGCGCTCGATGAGGGCAGGGCGCTGGTCATCGCCGTCAACAAGTGGGACGGCATGGACGGCTATCAGCGCGAACAGTGCCAGCGTGCGCTGGAGCGTCGCCTGCAGTTTGTCGACTGGGCCAAGACGGTGTTCATCTCGGCGCTGCATGGTTCGGGCCTGCGCGAGCTGATGAAGGCGGTCGTGAATGCGCATCGTGCCGCCACCAAGGAACTGGGTTCGTCCGAATTGACCAAGGCGCTCGAGCTCGCCTACGAGAGCTACCAGCCGCCGCTGGTGCGTGGCCATGCCCCCAAGCTGCGCTTTGCGCACCCGGGCGGCACCAATCCGCCGAGCATCGTCATCCATGGCAGCCGCACCAAGCACATCGCACCGGCCTATCGCCGCTATCTGGAAAACTTTTTCCGCAAGCGCTTCAAGCTGGATGGCACGCCGGTACGCATCTTTTTCCGCGACGGCGAGAATCCGTTCGCCGGCAAGAAGAACGTGCTCACCGAAGCCCAGCAGCGCAAGCGCCAGCGCATGGTGCGCGAGATGAAGAAGCGTCGCTGACGCGCGACCCCATCGCTCTTGTAGGAGCGCACCCTGTGCGCGACCGCGGCGCATCGCCGTACCTCAGACCATGTGGGAGCGCACCCTGTGCGCGACCGCGGCGCATCGTTGTACCTCAGACCATGTGGGAGCGCACCCTGTGCGTGACCGCGGCGCATCGTTGTACCTCAGACCATGTGGGAGCGCACCCTGTGCGCGACCGCGGCGCATCGTTGTACCTCGGTTCGTTCAACTCGCGCCAGAACCCTTGGTTGCCGCGCTCCGCACCGTCGCGCACAGGGTGCGCTCCCACAGAGGACAGAGGACAGAGGACAGAGGACAGGGGGCGGGTGGGCTGGAGTAAGCTAGCGCGATGACGAGCCTCAACCGCGACAGCTGGCTGGCCTCCCTGCGCGCCAGCATTGCCGAGATAACCCCCGCCGAGGCGCTGGCCCGGCAGGCGCAAGGCAGCTTCCTGATCGATGTGCGCGAAGACGGCGAGCGTGCGAGCGGCCTGCCAGTCGGTGCCGTCGGTATCTCGCGCGGCTTTCTTGAGCTACGCATCGAACAACTGCTGCCTGATCGCAACCAGCCCGTGCTCCTGCTGTGCGGCAGCGGCCAACGCTCGCTGCTCGCTGCCGAGGCGCTGCAGCGCATGGGTTACCAGCACGTGTTCTCAGTGGCCGGCGGTTTCCAGCAATGGAAGGCGGAAGGCCTGCCTGTTGCCATGGGTGCATTGGATAGCGATGCCGCCGAACGCTACGCGCGCCAACTCCAGTTGCCCCAGGTGGGTGAAGCAGGGCAGGCGAAGTTGACGTCGGCACGCGTCGCCTTGCTGGGCGCGGGCGGTCTGGGTGCGCCGGCTGCGCTTTATCTGGCAGCCGCCGGCATTGGGCAGCTCACCCTGATCGACGATGATCGCGTCGAGCGATCCAATCTGCACAGGCAGGTCATACACGCCGATGCACGCGTCGGCATGGCCAAGACCGAGTCGGCGCGCATCGCGCTTGCGGCACTCAATCCGCGCGTGCGCGTGGAAATTCGCAACGAACGTCTGCAGGCCGACAACGTCGAGCGTCTGTTGGCGGATCACGATCTGGTGATCGACGGTGCGGATAATTTTCCTGCACGCTATCTGATCGCCGCCGCCTCCCGGCGTTTGCAGCTGCCCATGGTCTACGGCGCAGTGGAGCGCTTCACCGGACAGGTGAGCGTGTTCGACCCGCGTCGCGCGGACTCGCCGTGCTATCGCTGCCTGTTCCCCGAGCCGCCTGCCGCGGCCGATGCGCCCAACTGCAGCGAAGCCGGCGTGCTTGGCGTATTGCCCGGTATCGTCGGTTTGCTGCAGGCCACTGAAGCGCTCAAGCTCATCCTCGGTATCGGTGAACCGCTGGTCGGTCGCCTGCTGAACTTCGATGCGTTGGCCATGCGCTTTCGCGAGACGCGGCTGCCGCGCGATCCGGGTTGCCCGGGCTGCGGCGATGGCGCCACGTTCCACGGCTACGAGGATCTGGTGCAGCTCTGCGCCGCGGCAGGCTGATCAGCGCAAGTCATTCGCGATCAGCGAATAGATCGCCGCATCCTGCGGCTCGCCGCGCAGCATGAGCCGTTGGCGCGCGATGCTTTCAAACTGTGCGCCTGCCTTTTCGGCGGCACGGCGACTGGCCTGATTGTCTGCGGCGATCACGATTTCCAGTCGGCGCAGATCCGTGGCCTGCAGCGCATGCCGTGCCAGCAGGCGCACCGCCCGGGTGGCGACGCCTTGCTCCTGGCGCGCCTGGCGTACCCAGTAGCCAAGATTGGCCATGCCGTATTCGGGCTGCCAGTGATTGAGCGAGATGCTGCCGATGAGCTCGTCACTGGCGCGATCAGCCATGACCAGCGCGCATTCGTCGCCGGCGCCCTGCCAGGCCAGCCGCGTCTTGGCGATCCAGTGGCGGGCATCGTCCAGGCTGTACGCCGGCGTGCACCAGTCCTGCCAGCGACCGATGGTGGCCATCGACTCGTGCAGGGCGGCGTGCAAGCCATGCAGGTCGGGCGGCCGATACGGGCGCAAGCGCAGGTCGCCATCTTCCAGCACGGGACCCGGCGAGGGTTCATCGCGTTCTGGCGGCAGCAGCGAATACACCGCGGCGGGTGCGGCCTCGCCGCGATGGATGATCCGGTTCGGTGAGATGCCGTCGAAAAAGGCGCCCAGGCGCTCGGCCGTGCGCCGGCTGGCCACGTTGTCGACGGCGATGACGATCTCGATGCGTACCAGGCCTAACACCTCGAAGCCGAATTCGGCCAAGGCGCGAGCCGCGCGCGTGGCGACGCCCTGGCCCTGATCCGACTGGCGCACCCAGTACCCGAGGTTCGCACTGCCGCGCTTGGGGTCGATGCGATTGAGCGCCACGTCGCCCAACGCTCGGCCTTGCGCGTCGAAGATGCCAAAGGCGTAGGCATCGCCGCGCTCGCGGCCGGCCTGGCAGTCGGCGATCCATTGGGCGCTCTCTTCCAGGGTGTAGCCCTCATGCAGCCAGGGCAACCATGGACCCACCGAGGCGATCGATTCGCGGGTGGCCTCGAACAGGGCTTGCGCATCGTCGGCCTGCCACGGCCGCAGACGTATGCCGTGGGCGTCCAGTTCCAGTGGGGTGGTCAGGCGTGTTGTGGCAGCCATGCGATCTCGTTTGTATGCGTACGGCCAATAGCGTTAACCGGCCCTAGCCGGGATAATACGTTCCTTTGCAGGCAGCCCCGATCATGAGCGCACGTATCCTCGACGGCAAACGCATCGCCCAGGAACTGATGGATCGGATCGGGCGCCGGGTTGCCGAGCGCTCGGCCAAGGGGCTGGACGTGCCCGGGCTCGCCGTGGTGCTGGTGGGCGACGACGCGGCCTCCTCGGTCTACGTACGCAATAAACGCAAAGCCTGCCATCAGGTGGGCTTCCGTTCGTTCGATTTCGACTTGCCCTCGCGCACCAGCCAGGAAGAACTGATCGCACTGATCGACCAGCTCAATGCCGATCCGGCCGTGCACGGCATCCTGGTGCAGTCGCCGCTGCCCGACCACATCGATGAGGATGCGCTGGTCGATCGCATTGATCCGGGCAAGGATGTCGATGGCTTCCAGGCCGTCAACGTCGGTCGCCTGGCACTGCGCCGCTTCGGCCTGCGTCCGTGCACGCCGCGTGGCGTGATGACCTTGCTCGGCCACACCGATCGTCCGGTGCGCGGTCAGCACGCGGTGGTGGTCGGTGTTTCCAATCACGTGGGTCGCCCGCTGGCGCTGGAATTGTTGATTGCCGGCTGCACCACCACCTGCTGCCACAAGTTCACCCGCGACCTGGAAGGCTTCGTGCGCCAGGCCGACATCGTGATCGTCGCGGTCGGTCGGCCGGGTCTCGTCAAGGGCGAATGGATCAAGCCGGGCGCCGTGGTGGTGGACGTGGGCATCAATCGCCTGGAAGACGGCCGGCTGGTGGGCGACGTGGACTTCGCCACGGCCGCCGAACGCGCCAGCTGGATCACGCCGGTGCCGGGCGGCGTCGGTCCCATGACGGTGGCGACGCTGCTGGAAAACACGCTGGAAGCGGCGGACGCGCGCGACGCTGCTCGCCAGGGCTGAGCCCTCCCTTAGGTGTGGGAGCGCACCCTGTGCGCGACAAACCTACGGAGCGACACGCCGCAACGTTGCAGTCGCGCACAGGGTGCGCTCCCACAAAGGGCGAGACCTGCGACATTTCGTTCATGCAGAGAGTGGCGAGGCCTAGGCCTTCTGCGTATAATCTCCTCTTTGCAGCGGGACAAAACGCATGCGCATCCTCGCCGAGGCTCTCACCTACGACGATGTTTACCTCGTTCCGGCTCATTCGGCCGTTCTGCCACGTGATGTAGACACTTCCACGCGGCTCACCCGAAACCTGCGCCTGAACATTCCCATCGTGTCCGCCGCCATGGACACCGTGACCGAAGCCCGCCTCGCCATCACCATGGCCCAGCAGGGCGGCATCGGCATCATCCACAAGAACATGACCGCCGAACAGCAGGCTGCCGAAGTGCGTCTGGTGAAGAAGTTCGAAGCAGGCGTGATTCGCAGTCCTATTTCGGTTGGTCCGAATACTTCCATTCGCGAAGTGCTGCAGCTGACCCGTGCGTACAACATCTCCGGCGTGCCGGTGGTGGACGGCGAACAGTTGGTGGGCATCGTCACCAGCCGCGATCTGCGCTTCGAGCGCAAGCATGAAGATCCCGTGCGCAACATCATGACCCGTCAGGAGAAGCTGGTGACGGTGCGTGAGGGCGCCAGCCAGGACGAAGTGCTGCAGCTGCTGCACAAGCACCGCATCGAGAAAGTGCTGGTGGTCAACGACGATTTCCAGCTGCGTGGCCTGATCACCGTCAAGGACATCCAGAAAGCCCGCGACAACCCGAACGCCGCCAAGGATCGCCTCGAGCGCCTGCTGGTCGGCGCGGCAGTTGGCGTGGGTGGCGATACCGAGGCGCGTATCGAAGCGCTGGTGGACGCCGGTGTGGACGTGCTGGTGGTCGACACCGCGCACGGTCATTCCCAGGGCGTGATCGACCGCGCCGGCTGGGTGAAGAAGCGCTACCCGCAGGTGCAGGTGATCGCCGGCAATATCGTCACCGGCGAAGCGGCGCGCGCGCTGCTCGATGCCGGCGTCGATGCGGTGAAGGTGGGCGTGGGTCCCGGCTCGATCTGCACCACGCGCGTTGTCGCTGGTGTGGGCGTGCCGCAGATCACCGCGATCGACCTCGTAGCGACCGCGCTGAAGGATGAGATCCCGCTGATCGCTGACGGTGGCATCCGCTACTCGGGCGACATCCCCAAGGCGCTCGCCGCCGGTGCATCCACCGTGATGCTGGGTTCGATGTTTGCCGGTACCGAAGAATCGCCGGGCGATGTCGAACTGTTCCAGGGCCGCCAGTACAAGAGCTACCGTGGCATGGGTTCGCTGGGCGCGATGGCGCTGGGCTCCAAGGACCGCTATTTCCAGGACGAAGCCGACGCCGATAAGCTGGTGCCCGAAGGCATCGAAGGTCGCGTGCCGTACCGTGGTTCGCTGCGCAACATCATCCACCAGCTGATCGGCGGCCTGCGTGCCTCGATGGGTTACCTCGGTGCCGCCACCGTCGACGATGTGCGCAACAACGCGCAGTTCGTGAAGGTGACCGGCGCCGGCGTCACCGAAGCGCACCCGCACGACATCCAGATCACCAAGGAAGCGCCGAATTACCGGCTCAATTCCTGAGGGATACGCGCCGGCCTGATGGCCGGCGCATTCGTTTTAACGGGAGGCGACGCCCTTGCGCGTCGCCTTCGCATTCACTGAATCAAGCGCGGGCAGGGCAAGCCTGCAGCGCACCGGAGCCGGACCGTGACCGACATCCATAGCGACAAAATCCTCATCCTCGACTTCGGCGCGCAGTACACGCAGCTGATCGCCCGCCGCGTGCGCGAGATCGGCGTCTACTGCGAAATCTGGGCGTGGGATCACGACCCGGCCGAGATCGCCGCGTTCGGCGCCAAGGGCATCATCCTGTCCGGCGGCCCCGAGTCGACGACGTTGCCGGGTGCGCCCAAGGCGCCGCAGGAAGTGTTCGATTCGCAGCTCCCCATCCTGGGTATCTGTTACGGCATGCAGACGCTCGCCGCGCAACTGGGCGGTGCCACCGAGGCCGCCGACGCACGCGAGTTCGGTCACGCCGAAGTGGATATCGCGCCGACCAGCCGCCTGTTCGCCGGCCTGAGCGATCACGACAGCGCGCATCGTCTGGACGTCTGGATGAGCCATGGCGACCACGTGTCCAAGGCGCCGCCGGGCTTCATCATCACCGGCACCACCGATCGCATCCCAGTCGCCGTGATGGAGAACGAAGACAAGCGCTGGTACGGCGTGCAGTTCCATCCGGAAGTGACGCATACGAAGCAGGGCACCTCGCTGCTTAAGCGTTTCGTCACGGAAATCTGCGGCTGCCAGACACTGTGGACCGCCGCGCACATCATCGAAGACCAGATCGCCCGCGTGCGCGAGCAGGTCGGCAACGACCACGTGCTGCTGGGCCTCTCCGGCGGCGTGGATTCGTCCGTGGTGGCCGCGCTGCTGCACCGGGCCATCGGCGACCAGCTGACCTGCGTGTTCGTCGACACGGGCCTTCTGCGCTGGAACGAAGGCGACCAGGTGATGGCCACCATGGCCGAGCACATGGGCGTGAAGGTGATCCGCGTCAACGCCGCCGAGCGCTACTTCAAGGCGCTGGAAGGCGAGGCCGATCCCGAAGCCAAGCGCAAGATCATCGGCCGCCTGTTCGTGGAGATCTTCGACGAGGAGTCGGCCAAGGTCACCAACGCCGGCCACGGCCAGGTGAAGTGGCTCGCTCAGGGCACCATCTACCCGGACGTGATCGAGTCCGCCGGCAGCAAGACCGGCAAGGCGCACGTGATCAAAAGCCACCACAACGTGGGCGGCCTGCCGGAGCACATGAAGCTCAAGCTGGTCGAGCCGCTGCGCGAGCTGTTCAAGGACGAGGTGCGCCGCATCGGCGTGGAGCTCGGCCTGCCGCGCGCCATGGTCTACCGCCATCCGTTCCCCGGCCCCGGCCTGGGCGTGCGCATCCTGGGCGAAGTGAAGCCCGAATACGCCGAGTTGCTGGCCCGCGCCGACGCCATCTTCATCGAAGAGCTGCGCGCCTGGGATCTGTACGACAAGACCAGCCAGGCCTTCGCCGTGTTCCTGCCGGTGAAGTCGGTGGGCGTGGTCGGCGACGCCCGTGCCTACGAATGGGTGATTGCCCTGCGCGCGGTCGAGACGATCGACTTCATGACGGCGCATTGGGCGCACCTGCCGTATGACTTCCTCGGAAAGGTTTCGAATCGTATTATCAATGAGTTGCGCGGTGTTTCTCGTGTCGTTTATGACATCAGTGGCAAGCCGCCCGCAACCATTGAGTGGGAGTGAGTTCCAGGCTCCGGGCCAACGGTGGCTTTCTCAGGAAGTCGCCGTAATTGATTGATATCAAAGGAATGATGGTGATGGTGGACGAGGGCCGCAACGAGCTGTTGTTCTCCTACGGCACTCTGCAGCTCGAGCGCGTGCAGCTCGCGTCGTTCGGGCGTTTGCTCGAAGGCGAAGATGACGCCATGCCCGGCTATCGCCGGACGCTGATCGAGATCAGCGATCCCGAGGTGCTGCGCCAGAGCGGCGAGCAGTTCCACCCCATCGTCGCGCCGAGCGACGACCCGTCGGACGAAGTCGCCGGCAAGGTGTTCCGCATCACCGCGGCCGAGCTGGCCGCGGCTGATCGCTACGAGGTCGCGGACTACCAGCGTGTCGCCGTGCGCCTGAAGTCGGGCAAACAGGCCTGGGTCTACATCCAGGCCTGAGGGCACTCGCCAGGTGTCGCAGTTTTCGCCCCTCGGCGCGGATCACCCTGACGCGCTCAACGCATTGAACGCCTCCATGTGCTGAACGATGTGGCGCTGCAGTCGCTGCGCGGCGGCAGGCAGCGCTCGCCCCCGTCGGGCCACCAGCTGCGCCTGTACCTCGGTCAGCAAGGGGTGGGCCACGGGGATCGCCTTCAGGGTTCCCCGCTGGAGATCGTCGTAGACGGCAAAGGCCGGAAGCAGGGTCGCGCCCATGCCGCAGCGGGCAAAGCCGGTCAGGCAGATCAGGTGATCCGATTCCATCGCCAGCTTGAGGCGTCGATGCTCGGCGGCCTCGATCTGCTCGACGATCTTGCGTGTTCCGAAGCCGGCATGCGCCAGCGCAAACGGATGCTCGAACAGCGCCCCAACCGGTAGCAGCGGCACCTCGGCCAGCGAATGCTGCGCGCAAACCACCACGCATAGCGGCTGCAGTTGGGAGCGCACCTCTTTCAGGCGGCCCTGGTGCGAGTGGAAGCCAGGCCCGTAGATCAGGCCCAGGTGAACCTCATCCTGCTCGAGCCAGCCGAGTATGTCGTTGATGCTGCCCAGCTGCAGCTTGATGGCGATGCCTGGATGGCGTGCATTGAACGGCTGCAAGACGTGTCGCATGAGGTCATCGGCAAATCCCTGCACGGCGCCAATGCTCACCGTGCCGATCGACAGACCCACCAGCGCGTTCAAGCGCGACGCCAGCGATTCCTCCTGGGCCAGGTGATTGCGGTAGTGCTCGATCAGGAGCCGGCCCGCTTCGGTCGCTTTGGCGCCACGGCGATTGGTTTCCATTACAGGCGTGCAAGTGACTTTCTCCAGCTCGGCAATCTGCCTGCTGACGACCGAGGGCGCCACGTCCAGAAAGTCCGCCGCAGCGCGCATGCTGCCCAGTCGTGCTGCTTCGAACAGGTATTTCAGTCGGCCCATCGACAGACCATTCATTCGCAATCCTTGGCGAAACATCGGGAAGACAGTGTTGCCTTGAAGGCAAAGACGTTGTCAGGGCGATGTCATTGTTCGCATAGGCAGCCGTCAACACAATCGATGCCACGGCCTACGAAGGGAATCGCCGATGGCATCGTTGACGTTCCGCAACGCAAACATGTTCGACAGCAGTACCGGCGAGCTTCTAACCCGCATGTCAGTGCGCATCGAGGACGAGACCATCACCGCCGTCGTCCAGGGAGATTTGCCTGACAACGGGGGAGTCAGCATCGCGCTTGACGGTCTTACGTTGCTTCCAGGATTGATCGATGCACACGTACACGTCACTGCGATAGTCGCTGACTTCTTCAAGCTCTCTTTGATGACGCAGTCGCTAATTGCCGCCCACACGGAGACCGTGCTCGAGGCCATGCTTCGACGCGGCTACACCACGGTGCGCGATGCGGGCGGGGCTGATTCGGGTCTGGTGCAGGCGATCGAGCAGGGACATATCGTCGGGCCGCGGCTGTTGATCGCGGGACAGGCCATTACCCAGACCGGCGGTCACGGTGACCCACGCCCTCCACACTTTTCCCATGGCAGTTGCATCTGCTGCGGCTCGGCCGGCCTGCTCGGCTACGTCGCCGACGGCGTGCCCGAGGTTCGCCGCGCCGTGCGGGAGCAGATCCGCAACGGCGCCCATCACATCAAGGTGATGGCCGGCGGTGGCATCTCCACGCCCAACGATCCACTGGAGGGCCTGCAATTTTCCACCGAGGAACTCGGTGCGATCGTGGAAGAAGCGGACGCGGCCCGGACTTATGTGATGGCGCACGCGTATTCGCCGGAGGCCATCAGTCGGGCCGTGCGAGCAGGGGTGCGTTCGATCGAGCACGGCAATCTGCTCGACGAGCAGACGGCTGAATTGATGGCGCGATACGGCGTCTACCTTGTGCCCACCCTGGCCACTTACGCCGCGTTGGCGGAACGCGGGAGCGCGCTGGGCTGGTCGCCCGCCATGCTGGAGAAATGCGCGCAGGTAAAGGACCGCGGCCTCGACGCCATCCGCATCGCGCAGGCGGCCGGGGTGAAGATCGCCCTGGGCTCGGATCTGCTGGGCGACATGCACGATCTGCAGTGCGACGAACTCGTGCTGCGCCAACAGGTGATGTCGCCGGCGCAAGTCCTGCGCAGTGCGACCCACGTCAACGCAGAGCTGATAGGAGAGTCGGGGCGGCTGGGCGTCATCGCCAAGGGGGCGTGCGCCGATCTGCTGGTCATGGACGGTGACCCTCTGCGCGACCTGCGCGCCTTTCAACACGAACGCAATCTGCTGATGGTGCTCAAGGCAGGCAAACCGGTGGTCGACCGACTCACTCGCGCGCCCGCCTGAAAAACAAACGTCGGGCGCAGCAACGCTGCGTGGCCATGGGGATGGCCGCCGGTCCCGTCCAATCGTCGTTTTCGTCAAACAGCGTCGCTTGCCGATGCATGGGGGTTACTTTGTCATTCGTTTCGTCAAGAACGGAAAGCTGGCCGTACGCCCGCTACCACCGCCGCCTGTTCCTGATCGGCGGCCTGGGCTACGCATTCGATGCGATGGACACGGCTGTATTGGCCTTCATCCTGCCGGTGCTGCGCTCGCTATGGAGCTTGAGCAGCGCGCAGACCGGCGTGCTGGGCAGCGTCGCGTACGTCGGTTTCTTCTTCGGTGCGCTTGGCGCTGGCTTGCTCGGCGACGTGTTCGGCAGGCGTCGCGTGATGATGTATGCGCTGGTCATCTATGCGGTGGCTTCGTTGGCCTCGGCGTGGTCGACGTCGTGGTCGATGTTCCTGGTCTTGCGCATCATCGCCGGCATCGGCACGGGTGCCGAGAGCGCGATCATTGCGCCGTATCTGGCGGAGTTTGTAGCCAAGCGCTATCGCGGCACCTTCGTCGGTGCGCTCACCGGATTCTTCTCGTTCGGTTTTGTTGCCGCCGCGGCGCTCGGCTACTTCGTCGTCCGCTCATCCGCGGAGGGTTGGCGGGTCGTGCTCATCATCACCGCGTTGCCGGTGGGCATGTTGCTGTGGTGGCGGCGATCGCTCGATGAATCGCCACGCTGGCTCGAAAGTCGCGGACGACATGCAGAGGCCAGGGCGATCATCGCCAAGATCGAGTCGACCTTCGATCAGCGCACGCCTTTACGCGACACGGCAGGTGAGGCGGCGCTGGCGCCGAGCGGGAAGGACCTGGGACGACCGTCGTTGAAGGTCTTGCTGCAAGGCCTGTGGCACGGCAGGCAGGCGCGTATCACGGCGATGGCGTGGCTGATGTGGCTCTCGCTCACCTTCAGTTACTACCTGTTTTTCACCTGGATTCCCGGCCTGCTGATGCAGAAGGGCATGGGCATCACGCAGAGCTTCGGCTACTCGTTCATCATCTATCTGGCGCAGATTCCTGGCTATTTCTCAGCCGCACTGCTGAATGAAAAAATCGGGCGCAAGGGCACCATCGTCCTGTATATGACGCTGGGTACCGCCTTTGCCCTGGCGATGGCTTTCGCCCACGATCATCAGGCAATCCTGCTGGCCGGCGCGTGCCTCTCGTTTGCGATGAATGGCGCCTATGCCGGCGTCTACGCTTACACGGCAGAAATCTTTCCCACCGCGATCCGTGCGATCGGTGCCGGCAGTTCGTCGGCGGTGGGGCGCATCGGCGCGATCAGTGCGCCCTTGCTGGTCGGGCTGCTGTATCCGGTGCTGGGCTTTGGCGGCGTGTTCGCCATGACCACGGTGGTGCTGGCGGCGGGTGTCTGCGCGGTGATCGTGCTTGGTCCGCAAACCAAAGGCCGCTCGCTGGAAGCGATCGCCGCCGAGGAGGGCAGTCGATGAGCGATTGCCTGTCCGACGAACTGGGCGTGATCGAACGCGCCTGTTTCCACGCCCGGCGCTCGCGCGATGTGTTCCGGGCAGTCGACGCTGCGTTGCAGCGCCTGGTTGGGCACCGCTTGCTGACGGTGCTGGTCTATGACGAAGCCTGCACGGTCGCCACCCGCCTTTATTCCAGCGATCCGGCCACCTATCCCGAAGGGGCGACCGATCCGGTGGCATCACCGGCCTGGGCCGATCAGGTCTTGCATTGGGGCTTGCCGTTCGTGGGTCATTGCGAAGAAGAACTCGCTTGCGTGTTCGCTCACCACGAACGCCTGGCCTTTCTGGGCCTGGGCAGCGTGGTGAACATGCCGCTGCGCTGGCAAGGCAGGGTGCTCGGCAGTTTGAACATGCTCGATGCGCCGGAGCGCTACGTCCATATCGATATCGATGTCGTTCGAATCATTGCCCACACGGCAGTGCCGGCGCTGCTCGCCGGTTAAAGCAGCGCGCGCTTTCAAGCGACACGGGGAAGGTCGCGCGCCATCACTCAATCGTCTGTTCAATGCACAGGGGTGGATTGCTCATGAAAAGGATTTTTGCCGGGCTCGCGTTGACGACGGCGCTGACGTGCCACGCCGAGAATGTCGCCTTCTATGGCGTCCTGGACGACGGCCTCACTTACACCACCAACCAGTCGGGGCATAGCCAGCTGAAGCTGACCAACGGCTCCCTGGGCAGCAGCAAGTTTGGACTGCTGGCCGACTACAAGCTGGACAACGGCTATCGCGTGATCGGTCGTGTGGAAGGTGGCTTCGACATCAACACGGGCAAGCTTGCCAATGGCGGTCGTCTGTTTGGTCGCCAGGCTTTTGCGGGGCTGGAGTCTCCCTACGGCACGATCACGGTGGGCCGCCAATACGATCTCGCGCTTGATTCGCTGATCGGCTTGTCGGGTGCGGGACGTTTCGGCGGCGTGGCGGCCACGCATGCGTCGGACGAAGACAATATGTGGGGCAGCTACTCGCTCACCGGCGTCATCAAGTACAACTCGCCGGTGTTTGACGGATTCAAGTTCGCGGCCTTGTTCGGTCCCGCAGGCGGCGGGAGCGAGCCTTCCGTGGGCTGCAAGCGTTCGGCCAGCGTGAGCTATGCGAACGAGGCGCTGACTTCGAGTGCCTTCTATTCGCGCATCGGCAAGCCCGCGACGACGCTTTACGACGCGGGATCGGTTCCGGTGGCGGGCGCGAGTTTCAGCAATCCGATCACCAGTCCCATCTTCAGCGGCTATGTGTCGGCACACACGCGGGTGGAGTTCGGTGCGGGCGTGAATTACCTGTGGGGCCCGGTACTGGCTGGTTTTACCTATACGTCGACCCGGTTCGAGGACGTCGTGCGCACCTCATCGACGCCGTTTTCGGGCACGGCGACCTTCAACAACTACGAACTGCTGGCGACCTACCGCTTGAACCCGGCGTGGATGCTGGGCGCCTCCTACGATTACACCAAGGCCCAGACCGCGACCTACCAGCAATGGAATGCCGGCGCCTGGTACAGCCTCTCCAAGCAGGTGTTGCTGTATGCCTTGGTGTACCGCCAGCAGGCCACGGGGCGGGATTCAACGGGCCAGATGGCGGTGGCGGCCTTGCCGTATTTCATCCCTTCGTCGAACGGCCAGCAGGGCGCCATGCGAGTGGGATTGCGGGTGACGTTCTAGCCGATGACGGTGCCGTTCACCACGGCACCGCTTCACCTGGCCAGGTAGTGCCCTCACCAGGGCATGGTCTCCCCCAGCCGGTTGAGAAATTGCAGGCCACTGCGGCCGGTCTGCTGGGTCACCACGTCCACCACCAGCGGAATGCTTTCGCTGACGTCGAGCGCCGCGTCGGGGCCGCCCATGTCGGTGCGCACCCAGCCTGGTGCGATAAGCAGCAAGCTGCGGCCGGGGTCGGGCTGGCGGGAGGCGTAGCTGCGCATGAGCGTGTTGAGCGCAGCCTTGCTGGCGCGATAGGACTCCCAGCCGCCATCGATATTGTTGGCCACGCTGCCGAGGCCGGACGACATGACGACGATGGCGCCGTCGGGCGCCACCAGGGCATCGAGCGTTTCGACGACGCGCATGGGGCTGAGCGCGTTGGTCACCATCATGCGGGTGAAGCCCTCGGTGCTGACTTCGCCGATGGGCTTGTCTGCCTCGATGGCGACGCCGGCGTTGACGAACAATACGTCCAGCGCCCGGCCTTTCAGGCGGGCACGCAGCGCGGCGATCTGCTCGGGTGCATCGATGTCCAGGTGTTCGATCTCCAGCCGCTGGCCGGACGATGCCTGGAGGTCATGCAGCGGGGTGTGGTTTGGGCCGCGCACGGTGGCGATGACCTGCCAGCCGCGCTTGAGGTATTCAGCCGCCAGGGCGAGTCCCAGGCCACGGGAGGCGCCGATGATGAGAGCGGTTTGCTGCGTGTTCGAAGTCATGAGGGTTGCCTGCTGAGCCGTGAGTCAGGGTGATCGTTCGACCAGATTGCGCAGGACATGTTCCAACGTTGTCGATGCTTTGTGCGAGCCAGCCTGGCCGTGTTCGAAGTCGATCCAGCCCTGGTTGAAGCCGTCAAGCATACGCATGCGGCCCTCAGGGTGTTGCATGCCTTGTGTGCGGAACAGGTGTTCCCAGGAGTCGCGAGGCACCGGTTCGGTGCGCACAGGCTGGCCCAGCGCGGCAGCAAAGCCGCTGGCGATGTCCAGTGCGGAGTAACGCCGCGGTCCTTCGAGTTCGATCACGCGTGTGCCTTGCCAGGTGTCCTGCAGAGTGCTTGCCACGGTGCGCGCGATATCCGCGGTGGCGACCATCGGGATGGCGTGGTCCAGGGGCTGCAGATAGCTGGGAATCAGGCCGGCGCGAGCGGCGCTGACGTCCCATGCGGCGTTCTCCATAAACCAGCCGGGGCGCACGAAGGCGGTGGGCAGGGGCAGTTCGCGAAGCGCGGACTCGACCATCCGGCCGTTGTTCAACAGCGAGAACGTCTCCACGTGGGCGCCGACGGTGGAGAGATATACCAGCTTGCCGGGGCGGGCTTTTATGACGGCCTGCTGTACGGCGGCAATGATCTCTTGGACAGCGGGAAAACCAGGGGCGGGGTCGTAGTCGGGCGGGATCATCAGGAATACGCCGCGCGTATCGGCGAAAGCGGCGGCCAGCGCGTCGGCATCGTTGGCCGTGGCGATCGCCGTATCGCAACCGCGCCCGATCCAGGGCGCTGCCTTGGCCTCGTCACGAACGATCGCCCGTACGCGCTGGCCGGCGGCCAGCAGTTCATTTGCTACCTGGCCGCCAACCTGGCCGGTGATACCCATGACTGCATACATGTTCGGATCCTCAAGGGGGCGGCGCCTGCCGCGTTCGGATGAGGATTTTCCGCGTCCGCCACTGGTTTCGCGATAACATCAATGACAATGGATAAGTGACAAAAGGGCATGAATGCATGGCCTTCGACGAGCGTATCTTGAACGGCATGAGCGTGTTCACCGCCGTGGTCGATGGCGGCAGCTTTGCCGCCGCTGGCGAGGCGCTGGACATGTCGCCGCCCGGCGTCAGCCGTGCCATCGCGCGGCTCGAAGCACGGCTGGGCATACGGCTGTTCGATCGCACGACACGATCCGTGCGTCTCACGGATGAAGGACTTCGTTTCCACGCCCAGGTGATGCCCTTGCTGGCCGGGCTGGAAGAGGCCGCCGCGAGTGCGGCCGAAGGCGCCACGATGGTGCGCGGGCGACTGCGCGTGCATATGGATCCCCTGTTTTCGCGGCTGGTGCTGGCGCCGCGCGTGGGCGAGTTCATGGAGGCTCATCCGCAGCTCGAAGTGGAGCTGGCTACGCGCGACCAGCTGGGCGACATCGTCGCCGACGGCTTCGACCTGGCCGTGCGTTTCGGCGAGCCGCCCGATTCCAGCCTGGTGGCGCGCAGGCTGCTGGAGACGCGCATCCTCACCGTGGCTTCGCCGGCTTATTTGCGCCGCTATGGGCGGCCTGCGCATCCGCAGGAGCTGGAGGGCGACCGGCATATCTGCATCGAATTTCGCGATCCGGCGACGGGGCACACCTTTCCGTGGGAGTTTCATCGCAAGCGCACGCGCCTGGCGGTGAAAACCTCGGGGCGGCTGGTGGTCAACGATGGCGGCAGCATGCACAGCGCCTGCGTGGCCGGCTATGGCATTGCTCAGGTGATGGCGGTGGCGGCCGGGCCGCTGGTGACCCGTGGCCAGTTGGTGGATCTGTTCCCCGACTGGCCCGATGAGCGCTTCCCGCTGTACGCGCTGTATCCCTCGCGCCAGCACCCATCGGCCAAGGTGCGTGCATTTCTCGATTTCGTCATCGGGATCACCTCGGCGATCTAGGCAGTAGAATGGTGGTTTCGCACGCCTTCATAGCCTTTTTGATGACCGATCAGACACCATCGCCAGCCCCGGCGTTTTCCGACGAAGACGAACGCTACATGCGCCGCGCGCTGCAGCTCGCTGCGCACGCGCGTGATGCGGAAAACGAAGTGCCGGTGGGCGCGGTGCTGGTGCAGGGCGATGAGATCATCGGGCTGGGCTGGAACCGCAATATCACGCTGAACGATCCCAGCGCCCATGCGGAAATCATGGCCTTGCGCGCCGCGGGCGAAAAACTGTCCAACTACCGCATGCCCGGCGCCACCTTGTACGTGACGCTGGAGCCGTGCGCGATGTGTTCGATGGCGCTGGTGCATGCGCGCATCGGGCGCGTCGTGTATGCGGCGACCGATCCGAAGACCGGCGCCGCAGGCAGCGTGTTCGATACGCTGATTTCCGATCGCCACAATCACCGCATTGCGGTGGAGGGCGGCCTGTTGGCGGATGATTCGTCGACTATGTTGCGCGAGTTTTTCCGCGCCCGGCGCTAAGCGTCAGTGCGCGGCCTTGCGCCAGAAAGAGTTCAATTTTTCCAGCTTCGCCAATGAGTGCATGGCCTCTTCCGAGGCGTGGAAAGCGGTGCGCTTGCCCCACTGGCGGAACGGCTTGAGCACGGTCTGGGTGTCTTCCGCCACGAGAAAGTCGCGGATCAGCCTGCGTCCCGTCATGCGGTCGTGTGCCAGGCCAAGGCCGCTTTGCAGCTCGGTCAGCTGCTTGAGCCAGGCCGAGGTCGCCTGCTTGGAGAAGGCGTGCTGATAGAGCTCGATGCTGTAGCGCATCTTTTTGGTGGCGCTGCGCAAACGATGCAGGCGCTTCTGGCCGCCATCGAGTTTGCTGGCGCGTTTCTTCAGCGTATTCCAGCGTTGCTGGAGGGCCGCGGCGGCCAGCTTGCGCACCTGGTTGTCGGTCGGCGGTTCGACGGTTTGCACCCAGTGGCGCCATGACTGCAGCGACGCTGCGAGATTGTGCTTCTTGAGTTCGACCACGGCCTGCTTGTGCGCCTGCTGCTGGCGCTCGGAAAGCGCCTTGGTGGCGGCGTCGACGCCGGGAAGCTTGACGTTTTCCTTGTCCAGAAAGGCGGGCAGGGTTTCCTGCGCCAGGATGTCGAGGTCGCGTGATTGCCCGGTGGATTCGCGGCAGGAGCGCAGGTAGGCGAGCACATCGCGCAAGTCGTCGTCGGAAAGCGAGGCGAGGTCTTTCAGCGTGGCCGTCACGCGGCGCAGGTTGACGCGCCATGCATGCAACAGCTTGGGCTCGTAGGGTTGTTCAAGTAGACGCTTGCGCGCCTCGAATGCCTTGTCGAAATAGCCGTCCAGCGCCTCGCAGATCCGCTCGAACTCGGATGGCTTGCCCGGCCCACTCTTGGCGTGGGACGAGGAAGACCGCGGCGACGCGGCGCGATGTTGCAGCCTGGCATTCATGCAGTGATTCCAGACGACCGGGATGTCTACTCTGCATCAAATGGTCACAATGCGCGAGCGGCATCGGGCCGCGTCCCTATGACACAAAAGCCAAGGCCTCGGCGCATGATTGTTCGATCTTGAGGCTGAGCAGTGGGTCGGCCCGGGTCTTGCCCAGGTTCACGGCGGCAATGGGTTTGCCCTCCCGCGCGGCCGCGGCCGCGAAGCGGTAGCCGGAAAACACCATCAGGGACGATCCCACCACCAGCATGGCGTCCGCGTCGTTCAGCGATGTGACGGCGGCGTCAACGCGATGGCGTGGCACGTTTTCACCGAAGAACACCACGTCCGGCTTCAGGATGCCGCCGCAGGCCGGGCAGGGAGGCACGACGAACTGCGTGAAATCGCGGCCGTCCAGATCGGCGTCGCCGTCCGGCGCATCGCCGGCATCGAGCAAGGCCCAGGCGGGATTGTGTTCCACCAGCGATTGCTGAAACGTGTCGCGGGGCAGGCGCAGGTCGCAGCTCATGCAGCGCACTTCATCCAGTCGTCCATGCAGGTCGATGACGCTTTGATGGCCTGCGGCCTGGTGCAAGCCGTCCACGTTCTGGGTGAGCAGGGTGGTCACGCGTCCCTGCTGTTCCAGTCGCGCCAGTGCGCGGTGGGTGGCATTGGGTTGCGCCCGGCCAAAGCGGCGCCAACCCACCAGGCTGCGTGCCCAGTAACGCTGGCGCGTGGCGGTTTCGCCCATGAAGGCTTGATAGGTCACAGGCTGCGGCCGTTTCCAGCCGCCGTTGGTGTCGCGGTAATCGGGTATGCCCGAATCCGTGCTGCAGCCGGCGCCGGTGAGCACGAACAGGCGTGGATGCGCGTGCACGAACTCGCGCAGGCGCGCGCGGTCTCGCTCGATGCTGGCGGCGCCGGCATCGATGGACAGGTCGAGATCGAGATCAGGCGACGGCACGTTGCTGCAACTCCTCCAGGGCGCTGGCGATGCCGGTGGGATCAGCCACCTGCACCACGCGCGAAGTGTGGTCGACGAAATCCGTATCGGTCTCGTGCGCCCAGGTCACGTGGTAGGGCATGTACACGCCCCAGCCACCGAGCTCCACCACGGGCGCGATGTCCGAGCGCAGCGAATTGCCGACCATGGCGAAACGTGTCGGCGAGAGCTGGAATTCCTCCAGCACGTTGCGATAGGCGCGCTCGTCCTTCTCCGAAACGATCTCGATGCGATGGAACAGGTCGGCCAGCCCGCTGCTGGCGACCTTCTGTTCCTGATGAAACAGGTCGCCCTTGGTGATCAGCACCACACGGTGATGCTGGGCCACGGCTTCCACTGCGGCACGGATGCCCGGCAGCAGATCCACCGGATGCGCAAGGACCTGCTTGCCCAGTTCGATGATTCGGTGCAGATCGGCAGCGCTGATGCGTTGGCCGGTGATGTCGATGGCCGATTCCAGCATCGACAAGGTCATGCCCTTGGCGCCGTAGCCGAACAATTTGATGTTGCGGCGCTCGGTGGCGAGCAGTCGCTCGTGCACGCGTACATCGACCAGATCGATGTACTCGCCCACGATGCGCTCGAACTCACCATGCGCCGACTGGTAATAACCCTCGCTGTGCCACAGCGTGTCGTCACCGTCGAAACCCACCAGCTCTATCACGTGTTCACCCGTCTGCCGTACTGGCCGTGCCAGCGATATGGGGGTGATTTTTCCAGAAAACACGGTGGCTGGTGGCGCTGGCGTCCTGACAAGGCTGAGACGCAGGGACATGAACGCGGCCGGCAGGCGCCGGCCGCGTGATCCGCCATGGGAAGCTCAGCGCCGGGCTTGGGCGTTGGCATCGTTGTTGAGGAAGCCGACCAGCGCGGGAATGGTCTGCGCGGGGGCTTCTTCCATCAGCCAGTGGCCCGAACCCTTGATGATCACGCCCTGCACATGGGTGTCGACCAGCCTGGCCTGGGCGATGAGGAAATCGCCCGAAGCCTTTTCACCGGCGAGCACCAGCATCGGCATGGTCAGCGGCTGCCTGGCAAAGCCCGCGAAATCCTCGGCGTCCTGCGGGAAGGCGTGGAAGTATTCGAAACCGGCCTTCATGCGACCCGGCCGTGCGTACTGCTGGGTGTAGTACTGGCGATCGGCTTCGGACATCGAGTGTTTGGGATCGGCGGCAAAGTCGTTCCAGAAATGCTCGAAGTAGATGCGTTCGCGCCCGTCGACCAGTTTCAGCGGCGTTTCGCCGTAGAAGTTGAAATGCCACTTGTCGCGCAGCAGCCACACTTTCTGCCAGTCGCCCACGCCGGGGAGAAACGCATCCATCAACACGATGCTGTCCACCTCGTCCGGGTATTGCGCGGCATAGGCATAGGCCACCATCAGGCCGATGTCATGGCCGACGATCTTCACCTTGCGATAGCCCAGTTGCTGCACCAGGGCATGGATGTCCTGCGCCATGGTCTTCTTGTCGTAGCCCGAGGCGGGCATCGATGAATCGCCGGCGCCGCGAAGGTCGGGTGCGATCACCGTGCGGCGGTCGTCGAGCTTGGCGATCAGCGGCAGCCACATATGGCTGGTTTCGGCGTAGCCGTGCAACAGGATCACGGGTGTGTCCGAGCCTTGGCCGGCCTGGAGGTAATGCAGTTGCACGCCGTTGGCGTTGGCCGTGTGTTGTTCGATGGTTGGTGTCTTGGCGCTAGCCGCTGCCTGAAGGGCGAGCGAGGCCAGCAACGCCACCGCAAGGCGGCGCATCCAATGCAAGGTCTTCATCGTGAACTCCCTGGTAGACCCGGCCGCGGGTGCGGCCGGGCAGATGGCTTACAGCTGACTCATGCCGCCGTCGGTGATGATCTCGGTGCCGACGATGAAGGCCGATTCCGGTGCGACCAGGTGCAAGACGGTCGAGGCGATTTCAGCGGGTGTGCCGAAGCGGCCCAGCGGTACCTGCGACTGGATCTGCGCGGCGGTGGCTTCCAGCGTGGCCTTGTCCATGCCGAGCTTGCCGTAGAGCGGCGTTTCCACCGGTCCCGGGCTCACCACGTTGACGCGCGCACCCAGCGGCAACAGTTCCGCCGACAAGGTCTTGGCCAGCGAAATCACCGCGGCCTTGCTGGCGGCGTAAACCGACGAGGTCGGCATGCCGATATGGGCGTTGATCGAGCCGTTGATGACGATGGACGCACCCTTGTTGAGCAGCGGCAGCAGCGACTGGATCTGGAAATAGGGGCCCTTCACGTTGACGTTGAAGGTCTGGTCCCACAGCGCCTCGTCCACGGTTTCAAACGGCGCCAGCTTGGCGATGCCGGCATTGAGGAAGATGCCGTCCAGGCGCAGGCCTTTGGCGCTCAGCGCGCTGGCCAGCTCCCTGGCGCCCGTCACGCTGCTGGCGTCGTTGCGGATGGCAATGGCCTGGGCGCCGATGCTGGCGCGGGCCTGTTCGAGTGCGGCTTCATCGCGGCCGGTGATGACTACGCGGGCACCTTCCGCCGCGAAGGCCTGGGCGGTGGCAAGGCCGATGCCGCTGTTGCCGCCGGTGACGAGGATGGTTTTGTCGGTGAAACGGTTCATGGCGTGCTCCGTGGATGGATGTGTGGTCGATGGGGAAATGATGCGACTGCCCGTTGGCCTTGCCGTGCCATGTTTCCGATGAACATGTTCGATATGGTCGAACATCCCATGAGTGACCTATGTTGGCGTTTCCTCGACGTATGTGTACCAGCCGTGCGCATCGCGCCAAGGCGCTATGCAGAACTCGTGCGAGTCTCGTCGAGACGCCGCGTACAAGATGGCAACAACGCTGACTGTTGATATGCGTCTTTGCGTAACGGTCACATTCCGGGGACCAGCAGTCGACATTTGTCTCCTTAGGGTGCGTGCACCGCCCAGGGAGACCATCGATGAAACAACAGAAAAACAAAACGCGGCTTTGCACTCGTCTTGCACTCGTAGCCCTCACCGCATTCGGCAGCGTCCCCGCTTTTGCCGATCCATCCCCCGCACTCGACCGTGTCAGCATCTGGCTGGGTGCGTTCTACTCCGATACGCAGACGCAGATTGGCGCGACCGGTCGCAGCGGCATCATCAACGGCTACAACGGTCACTTCAGTCTGGAGGACGATCTGGGCTTCCAGGAGCATAAAGCGGTTCCGCGCGCGCGGCTGGATTTCCTGATCGGCGATCATCAGGGATTCTCCTTCGATTTCTTCGGCATCAATCGCACGCACGGCCGCTCGATCAGTCGTGACATCAGCTATGACGGCACCACGTTTCCCGCCTCCGCCAGCGTGGACGGCAAACTCAACTTCAACTTCGGCAGCGCAGCCTATCGCTGGTGGTTTGGCACGGGCAGCGATGTGTTCGGCCTTGGTATCGGCGCGGCGTATTACGGCGTGAAGGCCCGGGTGGAGGGACAGGCCGATATCGACGGCTTCGGCGGCAGCGCCGTGGCCAGCACCCACGAGACGGCCTGGGCGCCGGTGTTGCAGCTGGGTTGGCGGCACGCGTTCTCGCACAACTTCCGCATTTACGCCGATGCCTATGGCGTAAAGAAGAACGGCGGCAACCTCGCGGGCCATATCTATAACGGGGCCCTCGGCCTGGAGTGGTTTCCGATCGAGAACTTCGGCGTGGGTGCCGAATACAGCTATACGCGCATTCGCCTCGACCAGAACCATCCGTCCTACCAGGCGAATCTGGATATGAAGTTGCTGGGGCCTTCGTTGTTCGCCCGCCTGCGCTTCTGAGCTGGATACAGGCCGTGCGGCGGCTGCGCCTTCATCCTTGGGCGCGGCCGCCATCGCGCGAACTCGAGGCGATGGGATGGCCTTGTTCCGCGTGGTGACGTTGCCGCCAGCATCCGCCGCCGTGATTGACCGGCGACCATTCCGGCAACGGCATCGGCTGGGCCAGATCGAACGCGCGAAAGTCTCCTTGCGCGTAGACCACGCGGCCATCCATCACGGTGAGCTCGGCCTCAATCTGGCGGATGTCTTCGTCGGCCACGCTGAAGTAATCCTGCGAGAGCACGGCGAAGTCGGCGTACTGGCCGATATCGAGCTGGCCCTTGCTGCCTGCTTCGCCGGAAAACCAGGTGTTGGCTCGCGTATGCAGGGCGAGCGCCTGGGTGCGGTCCAGGCGTTGTTCGGGCGGATAGAGGGTGCTGCCACCCAGCGTGCGGCCGGTAGTAAGCCAGTAGAGCGTGGTCCACGGATCCATGCTTGCCGCCGTGCTGCCGCCCGAACCGACGCCGACATGCAGGCCGGCATCGAGCATGCGACGGATCGGCGGCGTGTGCGCCGCGACATCCGGACCGTGGCGTTCGAGAAAGTACTCGCCCTGATAGGCCATGCGCGGCTGCAGGTTGATACCGCCGCCAAGCCGGGCGACGCGCTCGATGTTTCTCGCGCTGATCGTCTCGGCGCCATCGAAAAACCAGGGCAGGGCGCGCAGTGTCATTTCCGCATCGACCTGTTCGAAAGCCTCCAGGGCCATCTCGATGGTCTCCTCGTAGACGGCATGCATGCGCCAGGGCCAGCTGCGCGCCACCAACCGGCTGACGATGTCTTTGAGCTCGGTGCCCGTCTGGGCGGTGAGTACCGGCGGCGGTTGACGGAAGTCGTCGTGATCCATGGCGTCATGCACCAGCACTTCGCCTGCGCCGTTGAAGCGGAACAGTTCGTCGCCATCGCCGTAGTGGTTGATGGTGCACCAGTGCAGGAAGTCGCCGGTTTCGCCGCCCGGAGTCTGCGCGGACAAGTGATAGGACACGCGCACGGTGAGCAGATGATGTTGGGCGAGTTCTTCCACGGCCTTGTAATCGTCCGGGTAACGCAAATGCGCGGCGCCGGCATCGATGACGCTGGTGATGCCCAATCGATTGAGTTCGCGCATGCTCTGGCGCAGGCTGTTGATCTGGTATTCGTGCGGCAGCACAGGTGCGTGAGCGAGCGCGTCGCGAAAGATTTCCGGCGTCGGCGTGGCGAGCAGCAGGCCGGTGGGCACGCCTTGGTCGTCCCATTCGATATGGCCGCCCGGTGGATCCGGCGTCTGCCCGTCATAGCCGCAGGCAGCGATGGCCGCCGCGTTGAGCAGGGCGCGATCCTGCAGGTGCTGCACATAGACCGGCGTGGAGGGGGCGATGCGGTTCAATTCCTCAAGCGTCGGCAGCCGATGCTCGGCGAACTGGTGTTCACCGAAGCCGCCCACGACGCGTACCCATTGCGCAGGCGGCGTGCGCGCCACCTGGTCGGCCAGCATGCCCAGTGCTGCGTCCACGCTGGGCACGCCGTCCCAGCGCAGTTGCTGGTTGTAGTCCAGGCCGGTGGCGATCAGGTGCTGGTTCGCATCGATAAGACCGGGAATGATGCGCCGCCCGCCTGCATTGATCACCATGGTGGCAGGGCCGGCGAGCGAGCGTATCTGGCCGTTGGTGCCGACGGCGGCGATGCGCCGCCCGTTGACGGCCAATGCCTGCACCTCGGGCCGCTGGGCGACGCCGGTGTGGATCTTTGCGTTGTGGACGATAAGCGTCGGGTACACGGCCCTCGCGCCTTGTGATCCGCTACAGCATCAGGTTGCGTCGGCAGGCGTCGAGCTTTCGTGACTGCGTTCGAGCCCCGTCAAGCAGCGATGTCAGGAAGCGCGGCCAATGGGCCGGTAAATTGCTTCAGGCCACAGGGCTGCTGGCGAGATGAAGGCCATGTGCATATGCACAAAAGTCATTTCCTGCTCTGGCGCCGATTGGACAGCATGTTTTTACTCGTTGGGAGGCGAGACCATGAATCCAGCCCTGTCCGCAAAGACCGCCGTCACCTTGCGTCGCGCACTCGCCGTCATGGCGATCGCCTGCGCCTGGCCGGTGTGTTGTCTCGCGGACAACTATGACTTCTACAGCAACTGGCCCACGCATGTGACCGCATCCGATGGCACGGACTTTGGCTTGGCCGTGCTTTATCAGTACGACGTCAATCAATTCTCCAACGACGCCGGCAAGTTCGAAGACGCCGGCACCAACCGGCGTCGCTATCTGGGTTTCTACCTGCGCAAGCCGGGCGTGTACGACGCCATCGTGCAATACGACTTCCAGGCCAGGCAGTGGGTCGATACCTTCGTGCGTTTTCGCAGCAGCGGCGTGATCGGCGAGGACATCGGCAACTTCCGCTTCGGCTATTCGAAAACGCCGGTGGGTTTCGAAGGCGTGACCAGTTCGTCCGCCACCACGTTTGTCGAAACCGCCTTGCCCACGCAGGCCGTGTGGGAAGGACGTCGCGCGGGTTTCGACTGGGCCTGGGTGAGGCCGCATTTCATCCTCAACGTCGGCGACTATTTCTGGCGCAAGGATTTCGACGGCAACAATCCGGGGCGCACCTGGGCTGCACGTGCCGCGTGGATACCGCTCAACAAGCCCGGCCATGTCTTGCACCTGGGCCTGTCCGCGTCACGCGAAAAGCTCGATTGGGCCGACGAGGGCTCGGTGCCGCCTTCTGCGCGGCTGCGCGCGCGGCCGGAAGATGGCCTTTCGCCCGTGCGTCTGGTGGATACCGGCAATCTGCCCTATAGCAAAAGTGTCGATCGCCACGGCTTAGAGGCACTGTGGATCCAGGGGCCTTGGTCGCTGCAGGGCGAGTATCTGCAGGCGCAGGTGGATCGCAGCAACGGCAAGCCCAATGTCGAGGTGAACGGTTTCTATGTGTTCACTACCTGGACGCTCACCGGCGAGTCGCGCTTCTACAGCGACGGCAACGTGGCCGACCGTCGCTACAACGGCCGCGACCTGCAGGCGGTGCGACCGACACACGCCTGGGGCGCGGTGGAGTTGGCGGTGCGCTATAGCGAGCTGGATCTCAACGACGGCGCCATCACGGGCGGCAAGGAACACGATTGGACGGCCGGGGCGAACTGGTATATCGGCGAGCACCTGAAGTTCCAGGCTAACTATGTGTGGGCCTTCAGTGATCGGGGCAGGCTGCAGGTGAATCCGCGCATTTTCGAGATGCGGGCGCAGGTTTATTTCTAAGGCTGTTCAAGCCTTGCGCGCACTCTCATTGTCGTCGTTCCGGCCTACGCCGGAATGACGGGCAGTGGGGGCCGCGGTTTGCCACCGGCGCCCGGATGGCGCCGGTGATACAAACTCAATGCAGACCCACGCTATCGCGCGTCGCGTCAAAGATCTTCTGCGTGTCGTAGCCCACGCCATTCTTGAACACGAGCGGCATGTGCTCGATATCGGCCACGTGCTTGGCCGGGTCGCCATCGATCACCACCAGATCAGCGCGCTTGCCTACGGCGAGGGTGCCGACGTCGCCGTCGCGGCCCAGGTATTTCGCGCCGTTGGAGGTGGCGACTTTCACCGCCTGCTCGACACCGAAGCCTGCCTCCACCAGCAGTTCCACTTCGCGCTTGGACGAATAGCCCGGCACCACGCCGCCGTAGCCGGTGGGATCGGTGCCGGCGAGCAGCAGGCCGCCGGCGTCGGCGTATTGCTTCTCCATGCGGGCGAGCTTGAGGTAGGTCTCCGGCGTCATGCGCGCCTTGGACCCCTGCACCTTGTTCCAGGTGGCTTCGTACTGTGCACGCACTTCCGGCAACATCAGGTCGAGCGCACCCTGCGGCGCCTTGGGCCGGTTTGGCACGAAGGTTTCGAATACGGTGAGCGTGGAGGTGAGCGCCACATGGTGGTTGATCATGTCGCGCATCAGCAGCTTCACGTCAGCTGACCTTGGATCGACGGCGGCCAGCGAGTCGTTGACGCCGGGGCTCTTCGGGCACTGGTCGGGCTGCTTGTCCTTGACGAAATCGCTGGCGACGAAGAAGCCGTGCTCCAGGTTGTCGATGCCCATGTCCACCGCTTCGCGATACGTCACCGAGCACAGATGCGCCGTCACCTTGGCCTTGTGCTCGTGAGCGGTATCGATCACGCGCTTCAGTTCATCGCGGGTGATCTGCATATAGGCCTTGTACGAGGTGACGCCTTCGGCCGACCAGTAGTTGACGGTGCGTTCGGCATCGTCCGGACCGCTCAGCACGTGCACGGCGGGAATGGGCAGGCCCGGGCCGTTGAGGTAGGGGCCGGTCACGTCCATGTCGGGACCGATCACGGTGCCCTTGGCGATGGCGTCGCGCACGTTGATGTCGGCATAGGGCATCATCGAGCCGGCCGTGCGCATGGTGGTCGTGCCGCCGGCGAGATAGAGGCGCGGGAAGCTATAGCTCATCTCGTTGTATTCGGCGCCGCCGGCCGGATAGAACATGTGCTCGTGCACCATCACGAAGCCCGGCATCAGCGTCTTGCCCTTGGCGTCGATCACCTTGGCATCCTGCGGCAGCTTCACCTTGCTGCTCTTGCCCATGGCGACGATACGGCCATGGTCGATCACCAGCGTCTGATCGCGCGCGGCCTTGGCGCCCGTGCCGTCGATCACGGTGGCATGGGTGAAGGCGATCAGCGGTTGATCGTAGGCGACGAAGTCCTGGTCGCTCGCAGGCTTGGTATCGGCGGCCGATGCGCTGGCTGCGCATAGCAGGCCGGCAATGGCGACGGTGAAAAGCGAACGCTGCAATGCCATGGTGCTCCCCCTGTCAAAAGTGGGAGCATCGTAGCAAGCAGCGTTGCCGATCGGTCAGCCCGCTTCGAGCAGGGCCACCGTGCCCTGGCCACCATCGGCGCAGATGCTGACAATGGCCAGGGTGCCCGCAGGTTGCGCCGCGAGCTCCTTCACTGCCTGGCTGAGGATGCGAGCACCCGTGGCGCCGAAGGGATGGCCAATGGCCAGGCTGCCGCCATTGGGATTGACGCGCTCGCGCGGGAACGGTCCGAAGTCGCGGTCCACACCTGCTTTGCGCGCGAGAAACTCGCGGCTTTCCAACGCAGCCATGTGGAACAGCACCTGCGCGGCAAAGGCTTCGTGGATTTCCCAGAGGGCCACGTCGTCATAACGCAGGTTGTGACGAGCCAGCAGCTTGGGTATGGCGAATGCCGGCGCCATCAGCAGGCCTTCCACGCGGAAGTCGACCGCGGCGATTTCCCAGTCGACCAGCTTGACGCGCGGCACATGCGAGGGAATGCGATCGAGGCCTTTCTCGCTGGAGACCCACAAGCCGGCGGCGCCGTCCGTGAGCGGCGACGAATTGCCCGCGGTCAACGTGCCTTCTCCGGTCGTGCGGTCGAACGCCGGCGGGAGCTTGGCCAGTTTCTCCAGCGTGCTATCTGCGCGCGGAATGCTGTCGCGACGGAAGTCGCCCACCGGTATCACCAGGTCATCGAAGAAGCCACTGTTCCAGCCCGCTACGGTGCGCTGGTGGCTGCCGAGCGCCCAGGCGTCTTCATCTTCGCGGCGCATATGCCAGTCTTTGGCCGTGATCTCGGTGTGCTCGCCCATGCTCAGGCCTGAGGTGCGATTGACGATGCCCGGGATGTACAGGCGAACGTCGCCCGGCTTCAGCGTGAGTGCATGCGAAACCTTCTCGCCAACCGAGCGTGCTTTCTGGAATTGGCGGATCCAGTCGGAAAGGCTTTGCGGCAGACCCAGCTGGATGCGGCTGAGGCTGTCCACGCCGCCGACCAGGGCCAGCTGCAGGCTGTCGTCGTCGAGCATGCCGGCGGCTTCGATCATGCCGATCATGCTGGTGGAGCACGCCATGATGGTCGAGAACGCCGGGATCGTCGCCGGCGCACCCGCGTCCATCAGCACTTCGCGCGCGATGTTGCTCCAGGTGAGGTTGGGCACCACCGCGCCCCAGGCCGCGAAATCCGGACGCTTGCCCTCGGGCAGGCTGGCCAGCATGTGCTGCACCACGGGCACCGACAGCGCGATGGCATCGTGCGAGGCCAGCGCGCCATCCACTTTGGAGAAGGGCGTGCGTACACCAGAAGCAAGCCAGACGGGTCGGCTGTAACGCGACTTCAAAGGCATGGACGTGTCCTGATGGCGGGGGTAAAGGAGTCAGCTGGCGAACAGGTTCCACACAGCGCCTTCAGGCGCGCCGCGTCCCAGCTTGTCTGGCAGCGGGTCGGTGGCGGCGACGAACTCCAGCGACACCGAGTTGATGCAATAGCGCTGGTGGGTCGGCGGCGGACCGTCGTCGAACACGTGGCCTTGGTGACTGCCGCAGCGGGCGCAGCGGATTTCGGTGCGCACCATGCCGTAGCTGCTGTCGCGCACATAGGCCAGATGCGTCTCGTCGAACGGCGTGGTGAAGCTCGGCCAGCCGGTGCGGCTGTCGAACTTGTTGCCGGCCAGGAACAGCGGCAGGCCGCACAGCCGGCAGCCGTAGACGCCCGCGCGCTTTTCGGACAGCAGCACGCCGCAAAAGGGCGACTCGGTGCCATGGTCCAGCAGCACCTTGCGCTCTTCCGCCGTCAACTTGGCAGCCAGTGCATCGAACTGAAGCGGGGTGGGAGGGGACAGGTCGAACGTGGGACGACTGCTCACTGCGTGCTCTCCTCGATGAACCCACGGGCATTGAATGCCCGAACGCCCTGAAGATCGGGGCGAACGCGGCGGGCTCAAGGGGTCAGCGGCGCTCGCGGGCCTGTTCTTCCTGCACGGTGAGCACGGATTCCGGGGCCGCTTCCAGCCGGGCCTTGGGGATGGGATCCCCGCTCTCGTCGGAGTAGCCGTAGGTGCCGTCGTCGATCTTCTGCAGGGCGCGCTCGATGTTGTTCACGCGTTGCTCGTCCACGTCGTGGGTGGCCTGGCGCACTTCTTCCTGGGCCAGGTCCTGCGCGGAATCCTCGAACTCTTCGGCCTCGTCACCGTGCTCCTCGGTAAAGGCGCGCTTGCGTGCATTGACGTCCAGTTCACCGCCCAGCACCTGCTGCCGCAGCGCCTCCAGGCGCTTGCGTTGCTGTGCGATGAACTCGGGGGTGAGGTGTTGTTCGGCGGCCATGGGTGCGACTCCGTCGGGGAGGATTATCCGGTAGCTATCGCACAGGTTTTGTTCGTGCGCGGTGAAGGCACCGGCCCGTGGATCGGGCCGGTGCGCAGGCGTCACCAGCGGTAGGCCACCTTGCCGTAGACATAGGCGCCATTGAAGCCGAACGGCGAAAACACCGAGTACGGCATGGTGCCGCTGTTGTCGTTGGCGTGGATGACGCGGTCAGGGTAGGTATTGAGCACGTTGTCGCCGCCGACGGTGAAGGTCCAGCGGTCGAGGCTGTAGTTCACGGCCAGGTCGAGTATCCATTTGGCGCCGAACGTCTGGTCTAGCGTGGCCGTGGTGGAGTTGTAGGACACGAAGCTGCCGTAGCGCGTCAGCGTGCCGTTGAAGCTCCAGCGGCTGAGGTTGTAGACCTCGTTGATGATCAGCTTGCTGCGCGGCGTGGTATCGGCCAGCAGGCCGTACTGGTCGCGCCGGTCGATGCGCTTGAGGTTCACCCCCAGCTGGTTGAGGATCGCCGGATTGGCCTTGATGTCGGTGACCTTGTTCTTGTTGTAGTTGTAGCTCACCGTGCTCTGCAGCGAGCCGGCATCGCCGAAGTCGCTGAGATAGCTCGCCACCAGGTCCACACCGCGCGTGCGGGTGTCCACCGCATTGGTGAAGTACGCGATGCCGCTGTAGTTGGTGTTGGTGATGCCGTTGGCGGCGAGATAGGCCTGCACCGCGGGCGAGGTGGTGGCGAGGTTGCTGGACAGGGTGATGCGGTTGTCGATGTTGATCTGGTAGATGTCCACGCTCAGGTTGAGCGCATCGAGCGGATTCCACACCGCGCCGAAGGTGTAATTGTGCGACTTCTCCGGTTCCAGCGGTTGGGCGCCCAGCAGCGTGCCAACCGGGCTGTTCACCGGTACCAGGCCGGTGTTGTAGATGCCTGGCGGCAGCTGCAGCGAGTTACCCGCGCCGTAGTAGAGCGACGAGGTATACGAATAGTGCTGCTGCGCCAACGACGGCGCGCGGAAACCGGTGGACACGCTACCGCGCAAGGCGAAGCGATTGGTGAAGTCAAAACGGCCGGCCAGCGCGCCTGATGTGGTGTTGCCGAAGTCGCTGTAATCCTCGTGGCGCAAGGCGAGCGACGCGCCGAAGCGATCGGTGAGGTTCGATTCCAGGCTCACGTATTCGGCTACGTCGTGGCGACTATAGGAGCCCGCATCCGTCGGCTGGTAACCGCCAAAACCCTGGGCGCCGCCGGACACGCCCGAGGTGCCGGTGTACCAGGAGGTCAGGTCGCCCGCATCGATCTCATAGGTCTGGCGCAGGTATTCCGCACCAAAGGCCAGCGTCACCGGGTTGGGCAGCCAGCTGGTGGAGAATTCCCTGGCAATGTCCACGTCGAACGACTGCTGGGACGAGTTGAGGATGCCGTCGTGGAACTGGGTGGGGCTATAGCCAAAGTCATGCAGGAACGCGCGATTGACGCTGTTCTCGGTGGCATACGACACGCGGTTGCCGCCGTAATTGCCGCTCACGTCCCAACGCCAGCCGCCATCCGTTTTGCCGCGTACGCCGATCACCAGCGAACGATCGGTGGAGTCCGCGTGTTCCAGCGGCAGATAGCCGTTCGGATAGAGCGACGGCACCGAGTTGCTGTTGGCCAGATTGCGGAAGAACGCAGGCGAGGTGGTGTTGCGCTCGCTGTAGTGGCCAAAGGCGTAAAGCTGCACGTTCGGCGTGAGGTCGAACTGCGAGTTCAGGAACAGGTTGTGATCCTGCACCGCCGGGTCGCCGTAGCGCTGCGTGGTGCCCTCCGCAGGACGCGTGCGATTGGGCTCGGCCCGGTTGGTGTAATCCTGGTTGCCGTCCTGCAGCGTGAAGCGTATCCATCCCTTGTCGCTGAGTGGAATGCCGAAGTTGGCCGAACCTTGCCATTGGCGACCATCACCTGCGGAATACTGGCCACCGGTGACGTCCACTTCGCCGCCTTGGGCGCCTTTCTTCAACACGATGTTGATCACGCCCGCGATGGCATCGGAGCCGTACTGCGCGGATGCGCCATCGCGCAGCACTTCGATGTGATCCACCGCGCCAATGGGAATGGTGTTGAGGTCCACCGCCTGCGAACCGCGGCCGAGCACGCCATTGGTGATCAGGATGGCGCCGGGATGCCAGCGCTTGCCGTCGACCAGCACCAGCACCTGATCCGGCGAAAGACCACGCAGCTGCGCCGGGCGTTGCGAGTCGGCGGTATCGGCGGCCGAGGGGCGCGGGAAGGTCAGCGACGGAATGATGCGCGCCAGTGCGGTAGTCAGTTCGGTGGTGCCGGTCTGCTTGAGCGTTTGCGCCGAGACGACGTCGATGGGTGTGAGCGAGCTGCTCTCGGTGCGGTTGTCGGCGCGCGTGCCGGTGACGATGACAGTGCCGAGCTTCTTCGCGCTTTCAGTGGACGGCGGTGGGGCGGCGTCCTGCGCGGAGGCTTGCGAAAGGATGGAAAGCAGTGCAACGGCAAGGACGCTTGGCGCGGCCTTCAGGCCGACGGAATTCTTAGGCATGCGACGTAATTCCCCAGTCAAAAAAACACAGTGATGCGATGCAGCAATCGCAGGCTAACGGCGATTGTTTGCGCGAGTCAACAGCGGTATAGACGTCTAAACATGTCCAATGACATTTGCTGATTTGCTCATGCCGTGGCGTCATGAGCATGCCTGTGCGACGCCGTCCTGGCGGCGCGGCGGACGGGCGTTCCGGCGCGGCCTTAGGCCGGGTTTTCACCGAGGCTTGCGCGGGTGATTTCGCAAGTGGCTGATTACATGGGTTTTCACGCAACGTTGATGCTTGGCTGAACGACCCTATATCGGGCGGAGCGCTGGGCACCTGTCGTGACGGGTGGCGTGCCTGGTCGGATTGCACCTTTTCATCAAGGCAGGACCCCATGGCACGCAAGAAGTCGCTTGAGCTGTATCGCAACATCGGCATCATCGCGCACATCGATGCCGGCAAGACCACCACGACCGAGCGCATCCTGTACTACACCGGCAAGAAGCATCAGATCGTCGACGTGCACGACACCAAGGACGGCAAGGGTTCCACCACCACCGATTATCTGGAACAGGAACGCAAGCGCGGCATCACCATCCAGTCGGCGGCGGTATCCACCGAGTGGAAAGGTCACCAGATCAACTTGATCGATACGCCGGGACACGTCGATTTCACCATCGAGGTGAATCGCAGCCTGCGCGTGCTCGACGGCGCGGTGGTGGTGTTCGACGGTGTGGCCGGCGTGGAACCGCAGACCGAGACGAACTGGCGCCTGGCCGACCAGTACAACGTGCCGCGCCTGTGCTACGTCAACAAGATGGATCGCACCGGCGCGAACTTCGAGCACTGCGTGAAGGGCATCCGCGAGCGCCTTGGTGCGAGCGTGCTGCTGTGCCAGGTGCCGCTGGGCAGCCACGACGAATTCGTCGGCATGGCCGATCTGGTCGCCGGCGTCGCCTATCTGTGGAAGGGCGACGACAAGGACAGCCCGTGGGATACCGTGCCGCTCAACGAAGTGGCCAGCCGCGTGAAGTTCAGCACGGCGGCCGACCAGGCGTGGGTGGACAACCTTGAAAAGCTGCGCCACGAGACGCTGGAATACGCGCTGGCCATGGACGACGCTGCGTTCGATCGCCTGATCGAAACGGGCGAGTTCGATCCGGAAATGTTGAAGCAGTGCATCCGCAAGGGCTGCGTGTCCGGCAAGCTGGTGCCGGTGTTCTGCGGCTCCTCGTATCGCAACAAGGGCGTGCAGCAGTTGCTGGATGCGGTGATCGACTATATGCCGTATCCCGGCGAGAACGGCGGCATTGCACTGGTGGACGAGGACGGTCACGTCACCGGCGAGCAGGGCGTGATCGATGAAGCGCCGGCCCGCGCGCTCGCCTTCAAGGTGATCAACGACCAGTTCGGCACGCTCACGTTCTGCCGCGTGTATTCGGGCGTGATCAAGAAGGGCGACACCTTGCAGAACGTCACCCGCGGCAAAAAGGAACGCATCGGCCGCATCGTCGAAGTGCAGGCCAATGCGACCAGGGAAATCGACGAGGTGCGCGCGGGCGACATCTGCGCATTCGTGTCGTTGAAGGAAACCGAGACGGGCGACTCCTTGTCCGATCCGGCGCATCCTGCGCTGCTGGAACGCATGCGCTTCCCTGATCCGGTGATCAGCGTGTCGGTGGAGCCCAAGACCCGCAACGACATCGACAAGATGTCCGCGGCGCTCTACAAGATGGTGAAGGCCGATCCGTCGCTACGCCTGGAGATGGACAAGGAAACCGGCCAGACCGTGCTCAAGGGCATGGGCGAGCTGCACCTGGAGGTGACCATCGACCGCATGCGCACCGAGCTGGGCGTGGACGCCAATATGGGCAAGCCCAAGGTGAGTTTCCGCGAGGCCTTTGGTCGTACGGTGGAACACACCTATACGCACAAGAAGCAGTCGGGTGGTTCGGGCCAGTTTGCCGAAGTCACCATGATTTTCGAGCCGCAGGAGTCGGGCAGCGGCGTGGTGTTCTCCGACGAGATCGTCGGTGGCCGCGTGCCGCGCGAATACATCCCCGCCGTGGAGCACGCCGTCAATGTGGAGTCGCGCGAGGGACAGATCGCCGGGTACGAGGTGGTGGACTTCAAGGCGCGCCTGATCGACGGCAAGTTCCATGACGTCGACTCGTCGGCGCTGGCGTTCGAGATTGCCACGCGGCAGTGCTTCCGCGAGGCACAGCGGCTAAGCAAGCCCAAGCTGCTGGAGCCGGTGATGCGGCTGGAAGTGGTCACCGAGGCGGACTACCTCGGCGATGTCATCGGCGACATCAACCGTCGTCGCGGCACCGTAAGCGACCAGGGCCAGAAGGGCACGCAGGCTTTCGTGCAGGGCTTTGTGCCGCTGGCGGAAATGTTTGGTTACATCAACTTCCTGCGCTCGGCCACGCGCGGGCGCGGCACCTTCACCATGGAGTTCGACCACTACGAGGAAGTGCCTGCCAACCTGGTGGACACCTTGATGGAAAAAGAGTCGAAGTAGAGGCCTCGCTGGTCACGCCGTGGAGCGAATGGCGCTCACGGCGTGACGGGTCGGTCAGTGCTGCGGCGCTCGTCCCTGGTCGCGCGGTAAGCCGCGCGGCACGGGACGCTCAGCAACCATTGCGTGCCATGCGGGTCGCGCTGCCGCAGCGATAACTTTGCGCCGAGTCGTTGCGCGCGCTCGCGCATGCCGACGATGCCCCAGTGCCCGGCGTCCACCGCTGCTCGCACGGTGGCTTCATCCAGGCCGCTGCCATCGTCCGCCACGCGCACACGCAGCCAGCGTGGCTGGTGATCCACGTGGACCTCCACCTGGCGCGCCTCGGCGTGGACGAAGGCGTTGCGGATCGCCTCGCGGACGATGTCGATGATTTCATCGCGCGCGCTGGGCAGCAGGGCGCGCGGCTCGCCTTCGGCGCTGAGTCGGAACCTCACGCCCGGGTACAGCGAAGCCAAGTCCTCACCTACCGCGAGGATCGACTGAACCGGTTCATTGTGCTGCGGTTCGTCACCGCGCAAGGCGATGATCTTGTCGCGCCCTTCGATCACCATCTGCCGGGCCTGCTCGATGGCGGCGTTGAGTACATCGGCCTGCTCTTGATCGGGTACTGGCCGCGACATCAGCGCCTGCAGGCGCAACAACAGGCCTTGCACGCCTTGCAGCAAGGTATCGTGGATTTCCCGGGCGATGCGCTCGCGCTCGTTCATGCGCTCCATCAACTGCAGGTGCACACGATCGGCCGCCAGCCGGGTTCGCCACAGGAAGAACACGGCGACCAGGCTGCCAAGGACGACGGCGCACGACACATAGAACCACCAGGACTGGTAGAACCACGGCGCAATGCCGAGGCTGATCTCCGCCCCTTGAAGGTTCCACACGCCATCGTCGTTGGCGGCAATCACATGGAATCGGTAATTGCCGGGATCCAGGTTGGAATAGAACGCCTCGCGGCGATTGCCGACGTCCTGCCAGGCGGCGTCGACGCCATCGAGCCGATAGCGAAAGCGCACACGATCGGGAATGGCCAGGCTTGCCGCGCTGTATTGCACCTGCAGATTGGTCGTGCCCTTGGGCAAGACGATGCGTTGGCCGGCGGCGTAGCGCCGGCCGTTGGCAATGATCGCGGTGATCGCCACCGGCGGCGGCAATGGATTGTTGAAAGGTTTGGAGGGATCGATCCACGCCGGCCCCTGGTTGGTGAGAAACCAGAAACGATTGCGACCGTCCACGGCGGTGGTCGGCAGGATGGCGCCTTGCTTGGCGATGCCAGGCAGGCCGTCGCGCAGATCGAACAGACGATAGGCCGGTTGATGGTCCGATCGTTCGAAGCCGGCGGTGACTTCGTCAGATTCGATCCGCACGACGCCCTTGCCGGTATTGAGCCACAGGTCGCCATTGGCGGTGCGCACGATGCCCGTGATGCCGCTGAAGGTGTCGTTGTCCTGCACCGGCATCGATGCGAGGCGGCCGTCGCGCAGGCGCGCCAGCCCTTGCTCTCCGCCGATCAGCAGGTCGCCGGCCTCGACCACGATGGCGGTGATGGTGCCCACGTGCAGTCCGTCGCCCGCGCTGTAGAGATGCGCGCCTTGCTCGTCGATGCGCACCAGGCGGTCGCCTGCATAACCGATCCACACGTCGCCATGTTCGCCACTCGCCAGCGCCGTGGGTGTTTCATCGGCCAGCGCGGGCAGGGGCACCACGCGTTGCCATTGTCCCTGTTTGAGTTGGTACAGGCCGTGCTCGGCCAGTGCCAGCCAGGGGCGATCGTCGCGATCGATCGCAAACGCGCTTGCCCGCGTGAGATCGGGCGATACGGGCCATTCGATGGTGTCCAGGGTCTTGCCGTGCAACTGGTAGAGCCGATTGCGCCCCACCATCCACAATGCGCCTGCACGATCGAACTGCATGCCGTCGATGTCGTGCAGGTCGGTGCGCACCACCTGGTCGCCGTGGGCATCGAAGCGGTAGAGCGTTCCGCCGTTCGCGGCCCATACGGCGCCGGTCGCGTCAGTGGCCATCGCGTAATTGGCCGCAGCGCCCAGCGTGATTTGTCCGGGCACCTGGAAGCTGTTGCGGTGGAAACTCACCAGGCCCAGGTTGGTGCCTGCCCATATCGTTCCTTCCATGTCTTCGACCAGGGGGACGACGCGTTCGGACACCAGGCCGCTGCTGCGCCCGATCAGTTCAGTGAGATCCTGCGCGCGCAGCGAGCGCCCGCTGGCAAGCGGCGCCAGCGATGCCACGCGATAGATACCGTTGCGGTCGACGCAGGTGCCCCAGAGATTGCCGTAACGGTCGAACAGCAGGCGATTGGCCCAGGCGAAATCCGTGTCGCCAGGAGCTTCGGTCGGTGTGCTGGTGGGATGCGTAGCGGTGAGGCCGGGCAGGGCGCGCGTGCCATGCAGATGATCGGAAAGCCACAACGTGCCGTCGGGCGCCTGCGCCACGATGGCGTACTTGGAGACCGCCTGGTCGGTGCGCTGGAAGCGATGCTCGCCCGGTCGCAGGAACATCAGCGCTTCGCCGGTGGTCACCCACAAGGTCCCGTCGCGGGACACCATGAGCCAGTCGGCGCGTTGCGCGGGATAGCTCCATGCCTCGCCCACGGTTTGCCATGCGCGGCCGTCGAAGCGGGCGAGTCCGCCTTCGGTGGCTGCCCACAGGACGCGGTCGTCGGTTTGCGCAAAAGCCAGCACCATGCCGGCGGGAAAATCCTTGCCGGCGCCATAGTGATGCAAGCGGCCGCCGCGCAGCATGCTGGCGCCACCGTAGTAGAAGCCGATCCACATCGAGCCGTCGGGCAGGGCGGTGAGCGCGGTGATGTTGTTTGAACGGAAGCGTTCACCGGGCAAGGGCTGGAAACGCTCGAAGCGAGAGCCGTCGAATCGATAGAGCCCGCTGCCTGTGCCCAGCCAAAGATAGCCGTCCTTGCCTTGGGCCATGGCCCAGATATCGGCAGGCGTGGTTGCCTCGGTGGTCCACAGGCGGCGGCGAAAGCCGGGCGAATCCTCAGCGTGCGCGCAGGCGGCGAACACCAGCCATAGCACCACGCCGGCCAGTACAGCACCACGACGCGCGAGTTCCCGCCATCCGAGCATCGTCATAGGTTTCCGTGGCTGGCGCGCAGGCGGCGAAATCCGGCTGCGACAGGCGCAGCATATCGCCGCACGTGGCGCGGCCATAGGTGTCGCGCAATGAACACAGAATCACCCGATCGGGCATTGATCGGCACCGCGCATTGCAGGCTATAGTTGAAACTGCAAGCCCGGACAGATCTCCCGCAGCCGTCCTGGGAGGCGCGAGCAGCCACGTGTCGAGGGACCATATCGTGACAGTTGATGCGACACGCATCCGGGTCCTGATTGCGGACGATCACCCGATCATGCGCGATGGCATCGTTGCGGCCATCGAGAGTGCGCAGGACATGGAGGTGGTGGGGCAGGCCGCCGACGGGGCGGAAGCGATCGTGCGCTATCGCGAACTGCATCCGGACGTGGCGCTGATCGATCTGCAGATGCCGGGCGTGGATGGGCTCCAGGCCATTTCCACCTTGGGCGGCGAATTTCCGGATGCGCGCATCATCGTGTTGACCTCGTATCCCGGTGATGCGCGCGTGAAGCGTGCACTCACCTTCGGCGCAAACGCCTATCTGCTGAAGACGGCTACGCGCGACGAGATCCTGGCCGGCATCCGCACCGTGATGGCGGGTCGTCGCGTGATGGCCGCGGAAGTGGCCGGGGATATTGCCTCCCACGCCTGGGCGGAAATGCTCAGCGACCGTGAGCTCGCCGTGCTGCGTTTGGTGGCCACGGGGCATACCAACCGGCGCATCGCCGACATCCTGTGCGTATCCGAAGACACCGTGAAAGCGCGCCTGAAGAACATCATGATCAAGCTGGGCGCGCTCGACCGCACGCATGCGGTCACCCTGGCGCGCAATCGGGGTTTCTTCGACAACTGAAGTGGTGACACGCACGAAACAGTGCGTGCCTGCGATGGTCCGGGACGTACGCGCTTACCTGATTGGGTAGCCCACTTTTGCCGCGATTGGGGTATTCATCGACTGCCCGATGAGAACAATGGGTGTAGGGCGGAAGTCATCCGTTCGCCCGCGCCATGTCGAACGTCATCTCATCCCACGCCCCGCCGCACTGGAGTATCCCCCATGTCTCTCAACGCGACCCCCACGCCTGGCAAACAGTTGATCAATCCGACGGATCACGCCTTGATCCTGATCGACTTCCAGTCGCAGATGTCCTTTGCCACGCATTCCATCGACGCCATCGTGTTGCGCAACAACGCCGCCTTGATCTCGCATGCGGCGGCAAGCTTCAAGGTGCCGACCATCCTCACCACGGTGGCGGAGAAGAGCTTCTCAGGCCCGATGTTCAGCGAGATCACCGACGCATTCCCGGGCCAGGCTCTGCTGGACCGCACTTCCATGAATACCTGGGAAGACGCGGCCGTAGTCAAGCGCGTCAACGAGATCGGCAAGAAGCGCCTGGTGCTGGCGGGTTTGTGGACCTCCGTGTGCATCGTCGGTCCGACGCTGTCGGCGCTCGATCAGGGTTTCGAGATCTACGTGATCGCCGATGCCTGCGGCGACGTTTCGACCGAGGCACACAACCGTGCCATGGAGCGCATGATCCAGGCAGGCGCGCGGCCGATGACCTCGCTGCAATACCTGCTGGAACTCCAGCGCGACTGGGCGCGTGCCGAGACGTACGACAGCACCACCGGCATCGCCAAGCATTTCGGTGGTTCGTATGGCCTGGGCGTGATCTACGCCAAGACCATGTTCGGTGCACACGAAGGTTGATCGTCGTCGTTGTCCTGGAGCATGGCCATGAAAATCTATCTGATATCGCTTGCTGCCGGCATCCTGGTCGGCGTCATCTACGGCTTGCTGCAGGTTCGTTCGCCAGCGCCGCCCTTGGTGGCTCTGGTGGGTCTGTTGGGCATCCTGCTGGGTGAGCAGGCGCCGCCGCTGGTGAAGACCTTCATGCATCGCCAGGCGACGACAACCGCCTGGCTGCACAATCAGGTGAAGCCGCATATGTGCGGCGAGTTGCCAACCGCGGACAATGCCGGCAACAGGCCCGCCAAGAAGGAGCTGCAGTCATGACGGCCGTCGACAAGTCGCCTGACCTGATCCTTCACGGCGGTCGTTTCACCACGCTCGATTGGGGCCAACCCGAAGCCGAAGCCGTGGCGATCGCCGATGGCCGCTTCGTGGCCGTGGGGCGTGCTGCCGAGATCATGCCGCTGGCCGGCTCGCGCACGCGCGTGATCGATCTCAAAGGACAGCGCGTGCTGCCGGGCCTGATCGACAACCACCTGCACATCATTCGTGGCGGCCTCAACTACAACCTGGAGTTGCGCTGGGACGGCGTGCGTTCGCTGGCGGATGCGATGGCCATGCTCAAGCAGCAGGTGGCGATCACGCCGGCGCCGCAATGGGTGCGCGTGGTCGGCGGCTTCACCGAACACCAGTTCGCTGAGAAGCGGCTGCCGACCATCGACGAGCTCAATGCGGTGGCGCCGGATACGCCGGTATTCCTGCTGCATTTGTACGACCGGGCCATCTTGAATGGCGCGGCGCTGCGGGCCGTCGGCTATACCAAGGACACGCCCGAACCGCCTGGCGGGCAGATCGTACGCGATGGCGCGGGCAATCCCACCGGGTTGCTGCTGGCCAAGCCGAACGCGGCCATTCTCTATGCGACTTTGGCGAAGGGCCCCAAGTTGCCGTTCGACTACCAGCTCAATTCCACGCGGCACTTCATGCGCGAATTGAATCGCCTGGGCGTGACGGGCGCCATCGATGCGGGCGGTGGCTTCCAGAATTATCCCGAGGATTACGCTGTCATCGAAAAGCTGGCGTCGGAAAATCAGCTCACCATCCGCCTTGCTTACAACCTGTTCACCCAAAAGCCCAAACAGGAAAAGGACGATTTTCTCCGCTGGACGAGCACGTCAAAGTACAAACAGGGCGACGACTACTTTCGCCACAACGGCGCCGGTGAAATGCTGGTGTTCTCGGCCGCGGATTTCGAGGACTTCCGGCAGCCACGCCCCGACATGCCAGCCGAGATGGAGGGCGACCTGGAGGAAGTGGTTCGCGTGCTCGCCGAAAACCGCTGGCCGTGGCGCATGCATGCAACTTACGACGAAACCATCAGTCGCGCGCTGGATGTGTTCGAAAAGGTCAATCGCGATATTCCGCTGCAAGGGCTCAATTGGTTCTTCGATCATGCGGAGACCATTTCGGAACGCTCCATCGACCGCATCGCCGCACTCGGCGGTGGCGTTGCCGTGCAGCACCGCATGGCTTACCAGGGCGAGTATTTCGTCGAGCGCTACGGTCCGGGCGCCGCGCAGGCAACACCGCCGGTGAAACGCATGCTGGAGAAAGGGCTGCGCACTTCGGCGGGTACAGATGCCACGCGCGTGGCGTCTTATAACCCGTGGGTGTCGCTGGCGTGGCTGGTGACCGGCAGGACCGTCGGCGGCCTCGCGCTGTATCCGCGCAGCAATTGCCTGGATCGCGACACGGCTCTGCGCATGTGGACGCAGAACGTCACCTGGTTCTCCAACGAGGAGGGCAAGAAGGGTCAGATCAAAGTAGGGCAGCTGGCCGACCTGATCGTGCCGGATCGCGATTTCTTTGCCTGCCCCGAGGACGATATTGCCGATACGACCTCGCTGCTTACCATCGTGGGCGGCCGCGTGGTCTACGGCAGCGGCGACTACGCATCGCTCGAAGAGGGGGCGGTGCCGGCCGCCATGCCGGACTGGTCGCCGGTGCGCACTTATGGCGGCTATGGCGCATGGGCGCAGCAACGCCAGGCGCAGCCGGCGATGACGCAGGCCGCGTGTGGCTGCAACCACGGTTGCGGCGTGCATGGGCACGATCATGCCAACGCATGGTCCAGCCGCTTGCCGGTGTCTGATCTGAAATCCTTCTGGGGCGCGCTAGGTTGCGCGTGCTGGGCGGTGTAGCCATGCGGGCTTTTTTGACATCCACCCATTGGGCCGAGCGACTCGGTGCTCCGTGGGTACGCTGGCTGGCCTTGCTGGGGCTTTGCGCGGCCTACCTGCAGGGCGGTTTGCAGAAGCTCTGGGGCTTCGACGCCGCCGTAGCTGAAACGGCGCACTTTGGCATGACGCCCGCCGGGCCGATCACCGTCGCCGTGATCGTACTGGAGCTCGGTGCCTCGCTGGCCATACTTTCAGGTAAGGGGCGTTGGCTGGGCGCCTTGTTGCTGGCCGTCTTCACGCTGGCTGCAACCTTTATCGCCAATCGTTTCTGGTCCGTGCCCGAGGCGGAACGATTTGGCGTGACGAACGCTTTTTTTGAACACCTCGGATTGGTCGGCGGGTTCCTGCTCGTCGCGTGGTACGACCTGCGCGAACGTGCAACGCTGGCCGCGGCACACTCTCATCCCTGAACTCCCAAGGACTTTCCCCATGCGCATCGGTTCTAGATTGTTGGCTTTCGCCCTGGGTTTCAGCATGGTGGCTGCGGTATCGCCGCCGGTCGTCGCCAAGGAGGCGCCGGTCACGCCGATGGTGGCGGTGGGTTCGCAGTACGACACCACCCACGTCTATGTGGCACCGGCCGACGTTGACGCCTTCGTCGATAGTTTTCTCGCCACGTTTGGCGGCCAGAGCACCAAGCAAGGCATCGCCACCGTCACGCCCACGCCCAGCAGCACCAGCACGCAGTTGCTGCAGACGCCGGTGGGCACGGTGTCGTTGTTTGGTTTCCGCACGCCGGTTCCGCATCCGTTCGGCGCCGAACGCACCGGCTATCTGGTGACCGATCTCGATGTGGCGGTCAAAGCCGCACGCGCAGCCGGCGCCGACGTGATCGTGCAGATCTTTCCCGATCCCATCGGCCGCGACGCGGTGATCCAGTGGCCCGGTGGCGTCAACATGCAGTTGTACTGGCACACCACGCCGCCGAACTACGCGGCGTTTCAGACGGTGCCGGAAAATCGCGTGTATGTGTCGCCGGATCGCGTCGATGCCTTCGTCAAGAGCTTCGTGACGTTCTCGCACGGCAAGGTGGCGTCCGATGAGGCCAAGGCGCCTGGCGTGGAGATCGGTCGTACGGGCGACACGTTCCGTCGCGTGCGTATCGAATCCACCTTCGGCAAGATGACTGTATTCGTCACCGACGGCCATTTGCCCTATCCCTATGGGCACGAGATGACCGGTTACGAAGTGGGCAACCTGTCCGACACCTTGAGCAAGGCCAAGGCGCATGGCGCGAAGGTGCTGGTCGAGCCATTCACCAGTGAGGGTCGCGAGTCCGCGATGGTGGCATTCCCGGGTGGCTATGTGGCCGAGATCCACGCCGCCGGTCATTGAGGCCATGCCTCGAACAGGAAGCTTGCGCACGGGGGCCAGTGGGGCTCCCGTGCGCGTCTTGCTGGCAGGTGCGCTGTGCTGCACGGGCTACGCATCGACCAGTAGCGCACAGGAGGTGAGTGCGGACTCCACTCAGGCCACGCCCGTGCAGAGCGCCGCGGAGCGGCCCGCCTTGCGCAGCAACCGCTGGCAGGAAGACTGGTCCGTGTTGGCCGATCCCGCGTTGCGCACGCAATGGGGCGACGCGTTGAAGTACTGGTCGCTCAGTGCGGACGATCCCAAGACCTATCTCTCGTTCGGCGTGACGTTGCGTGAGCGGACGGAATGGTCGGACGCCGCGAGCTTCGGCATAGGCGGGAGTCCGAACAATACCTATCTGTTGCAGCGCTTCCAGCTGCACGCCGATCTGCACTTTGCCAGCTACTGGCAGGCCTTCGTGCAGTTTGAGGATGCGCGCACGGTGAACAAGCAGGTGATCGGTGGCGCCGATCGCAATCCCTGGGATTTGCGACTCGCCTTTGTCGCCTATGTCCGGACCTTTGCCGATGGCACCTTCAAGGCGCGCGTGGGCCGTCAGGATTTCGCGTTCGACCTGCAGCGCTTCGTCTCGTTGCGCGATGGACCGAACGTGCGCCAGTCGTTCGACGCCATCTGGGCGGACTGGGAAACGGGGCAGTGGCGTTTCATCGGTTTTCTGAGTCAGCCGGTGCAGTACAAGGACGAGCATCCGTTCGACGATACCTCCAACCGCCATTTCCGCTTCAACACTTTGCGCGTCGAGCGCCTGCTGTGGGGCAAGGACGAGTTGTCGGCATACTACGCGCTGTACAGCCGCGACAACGCACGTTACCTGGACGCCGTGGGCGAGGAGCGGCGCGATGTCTATGACGTGCGTTTCGCCGGGAACCAGTCGGGCGTCGACTGGGACCTGGAGGGCATGGCCCAGCGCGGTCACGTGGGTGCGAAGGACATCGATGCCTGGGGCACCGGCGCACGCGTGGGTTACACCTGGTCGATCCCCTGGTCGCCCCGACTCGGGCTGCAGGTCGATGCCGCCTCAGGCGATCGCCATCCCGGCGACGGCACACTGGGCACCTTCAATCCGCTGTTTCCCAATGGCTATTACTTCACCCTGGCCGGCTTCACGGGTTACACCAACCTGGTGCACGTGAAGCCCAGCGTGACCATCAAGCCGGCCAGCCGCTTCACGCTGATGGCGGCACTGGGTTTCCAGTGGCGGCAAACCACGGCCGATGCGATCTACGTGCAGCCCAATATTCCCTTGCCCGGCACGGCAGGACGGGGCGGCAGCTGGACGGGCGTGTATGGTCAGGTGCGCGCTGACTATGTCTTCAACGCCAACTTCACTGGCGCAGTGGAAGCTGTCCACTACGACGTGGGGCGGGCGATACGCATGGCCGGCGGACGCGACGGCGACTATGTCGGCGTCGAAGGAAAATTCATGTGGTGATGCGTTCAATGATCGAGCCTGATTCCGCCGGAGCGCAGTGGCATGGCTGAAAAATCCTGGTTGCCGACCATCCTCAGCGTGATGGCAGGCTATGTCGACACGGCAGGCTTTCTTGCGCTCCATGGCTTGTTCACCGCGCATGTGACGGGCAACTTCGTCACCATCGGCGCGGCGCTGGTCAATGGCACCTCCGGCATCGTGGCCAAGTTGCTCGCGCTGCCGGTGTTCTGCCTGTTCGTGATCGGGGCGCGGCTGTTGCGTTATCGCCTGATGGCCGTCGGGCAACCGGTGGTGCGTTCGTTGCTGGCGATCAATCTGGCTTTGTTCATCGTGGCCATGGTGCTGGCGATTCATTACGGGCCCTTTCCGCAAGGCGACACCTGGTCGGCCACATTGACCGGCATGACCCTGGTAGGCGCCATGGCTGTGCAGAACGCCTTGCATCGCGTGCACCTGGCCAGCTCGCCGCCATCGACGCTGATGACCGGCACCACCACGCAGATCATGCTGGATGTGGCCGACCGCATCTGCGGCGTGCCCGAGGATCAGAGGGCCGCCATCAACGACCGGCTGAGCCGCATGAGCTTCGCCGTGCTGGCTTTCGCCATCGGCTGCGCGGCCGGCGCGCTGCTGTATGCCTTCGGCAGCATGTGGTGTTTTGCCGTGCCGCCGCTGCTGGCGCTCGCTGCGCTGATGCGCCACGCCGACGCCACGCCGGCAGCGACATCGAAATGACATTTACCGGTCCATACTCTAAGGGATGCCTTGAACTACGCCGTACGCATAGATCAGGGCCTCCCTAGAGCCAACAGCGGAGTAATCTCAATGAGCAAGACTAGCAAGGCCAAGGGCGACACCGCGGCCGCCAAGACCCGTCAGAAGGCAGCGCTCAACACGCCTTCGGCACTGGGCGACAAGGCGACGCGCGACATCTCCGGCGAACTCAATGCACTGCTGGCCGACGTCCTGGCCCTGTACTTGAAGACCAAGAACTTCCACTGGCATATGTCCGGGCCGTATTTCCGCGACTACCACCTGCTGCTGGACGAACAGTCCGACCAGATCTACGCCACCGTGGACCCCATCGCAGAGCGCGTGCGCAAGCTGGGTGGCACCACCTTGAGGTCGCTGGGGCATGCCAAGCGCCTTGCCCGTCTGTCCGACAACGATGCGGACTTCGTGACGCCCGATGACATGCTGGCCGAGCTGCGCGAGGACAACCAGCGTCTCGCCGGCTATATGCGCGCCACCCATGAGCTGTGCGACGAGTACAAGGACGTGGCTACGGCCAGCCTGCTGGAGAACTGGATCGACGAGGCCGAGCGCCGCGTGTGGTTCCTGTTCGAAACCAGTCGGCACGCCTGACCGGTCAGGGGCCCGTGGCTGGCGAGGCATCGCTGGTCACGGGCATCGCATGGGCAGGTGGCGCTGATCTTGCGGTTCGGCGCCAGTAGGGTTGCCGATGCGTTTGCGTCGCCTGTGCTGCGGAGGAGTCCCATGCCACGCCGAGAGAAAAGTCCCACCGATCAAGCGGGCGACCCTCGTCGCCATCGATCCGATAGCGATGCCAGGCGCCTTGCGCGCAGCGAAGCCGAATCGCATAGCCAGGCGCTGCAGGACGAGGCGCTGGAGGAGACGTTTCCGGCCAGCGATCCCGTATCGCCGTTTATCCCGGCCCGCCCGCACAAACACCACGGATGAGGATCACGCCTGCGTGCTGTCGCAACCGGCGTAGCTATCGAAGCAAGCCTGTACTCAACGCATGCACCGAATCCTGCGTCCCCAGATCATAGGCTTCGCGCACCGTCGTTTTCGGCGTGCAGTCCCAGGTTGAGACGGGAATGCGTTGACTGGGCTGCCAATAATGGCGCCCCTGCCAGCTGAACATCGGCGGCAGTTTCGGATAGTGACGGGTGAGCATCACCAGTGTGTTCGATCGCTCCACTTCCGATTGAAGCGGAATCGGGGCGTTATCCGTGTAACCGCCATCGATCGCCATCCCGCCCCCGACCGCGCGCGCGGACATGATGGGTGGCGCGGAGGCGGCTGCGATAAGCAGAGCCTGGGCTGTGTCGATGTCGGAGCAATCGTTGAGCACCATGAAGTCCTGGCGTAGCCCCAATACCCTGGGCAGACGAGGGTGAATGCTGTTCCACAGGTATTTGTCGACCAGATAAGCCAATGTTCCCGCTGCCACGGATCCCCTTGTGCCCAGGAATCGCGCCGGCCGAGTAAGGGCGACGACCAGGCGTGAGGACGACTGACGCAACGTGTCGAATGTCGCTTCGTTCAAGAACGCATCGACCCACGCGGGATACACGTGCTGGTGCGCAAATTTCAGCTTGAGCCTGGGCAGGGCGGACCAGTCGAAAATCCTGGGATTGTCAGCATAGAGCTTCAGGCACGTCTGCAGTGCCGTGTCGGCGCCTTGCGCGAGGAACGAGGCGGCTACCGCAGCGCCGGCACTGGTGCCGACCAGTTGCGCAGGCAAACGCATGCCGCGCTCCATCAAATGCCGCAACGCGCCTGACTGCCACCAGCATCGATTGCCGCCGCCGGCGAGGACCAGTGTGCCCATCCTGCTGAAGTCGACTTCACGAATTTCGTCCACTTTGCCGAGCATACGTCCCCCTTCCCAGGTCAGGTCTTGTTCCATGTGCGCATGGCGTAGCCTTCCATGGGGGCGAACAGCCCGGCCGCAATGCTGCCATGGCGCGCTGAGCTGAGCCGGGCGGATATGGCAGCTCCCGGCGTGGTCAGGAAAACCCGCGCCAGCGCACCACCATGCCCACACTCTTGGTCACGGCGCTGGACAACAGGCGCAGATCCAGCGGCATGTCGGTCCGGCGCACATCCAGCAGCAACGCCACCCGCGTGTGCTCGCTGCGGTTCCACACCTCGTGCGGATACGTGTCGTCCCACAACAAGTGCTCGCCATTGCCCAGGCGATGCTCATCCCCGGCCAGCCACAGCACGGCGCTGGGGCGGCCGTCGACGCCCAGCGGCGCCTCCAGGTTCAGCTGGTAACGCAGGATGCCCCGGAAGGGCCCGGTATGCCGCGGAATGTGCTTGTGCGGCGCCAGGAAGGACAGGGTCGCCGACAACACATCGGGGCACCTGGTCAGCAGCTGGGTCAGCAACGGGCAGTGCGCCTGGTTGGACGGGATGTCCTGTCCGTAAACCTTGAGCAGGAACATGCGCCAGTCACGACCGTCGTTCGCCGAGATGTCCGCCTGCGTGGGCATGATCTCGTGGAAGCGTGGAATGGGCTGGGCGCTCTCAAGTATCGCCATCGCTTCGCCACGGATGACTTCCCATGCATCGCGAAAACGATGTCCATCGGGAAAGTAGGTATCGATATCCAGCACAGGCGGCGTGCTGATGCGAGCGTCATAGAGACGGCGGATGGCCCGCGATGACAGCTCATAGAGCGAATCCATCTTCGGCTTTTCCTTCTTCTTCTGCGCGGTGGGCTCACTCGCCCCGGCATCGCCTGGCCGCGTCCTCGGGCAGCCCGCGATTGCACGGTAGCGACAGGAATCTCCTTGTCACGTGAACGCACGAGGCGCCCTCGCGTCGACAGCCGCAAGCAGCGGCTGCAGATGAAATAGACCTCCTTTCTTGCTGTTTTTTCGTAGGATTTTTCTTGCATTTGTCGTGACGTCACGTAAAATGCGCGCAAAAAGGAGGAGGTGCCATGGTTGACCCCCGAGATCCGGGCACGCTTGCGTTGCCCTTGGCGTTCAAGCGGCCGCGTGGCCGTCCGCGCAAGCCCAATGCGCTGACGGCGGCGGAGCGCGCGCGTCGTTATCGAGCGAGAAAGAAAACCTTGTCGATGCACGCGGTATCGCTCGTGGTGCATCACGAGGTAATGCGTGAGCGTGACCTGGCTTTGTCACAGGTCCGTCAGCTGCGCGCCGAGCTGGAGCATTTGCTGCAACAGCTGCGCGAATAACAGCGCGTCCGTTTCGCGCTGATCAGCACGCCGCGTCCATCGCAGGACGCGGTGTGCTTGCGCGTTTACGCTTTGAGCGCCGCCTTCAGGGCATCGGCCTGCTGCTTGAACCAGGGGCCATTGGTTTCCAGCACGTCGGCGGCCACCTTGTTTGCCTCGTCGTCGCGATGCAGTGCCTTGAGCGCTTTCACACGTTGCAGGGCCACGGCGAGGCGGTTGGCGCCGTACGCCTTGTCGGCGGCCTGTGCCAGATATGGCAATGCCTCGGCCGGCTTGCCGGTTTCCACCAGGTTGCGGCCATAGCGGTAGGCGTAGACGTAGTCGTCGGGGTAGGCGGCGATCAGCTTGTGCTGGTAGTCGTCCAGTTCGGCGCTGCGCTTGGCGCGCAACAGGTAGATGCGCAGGTTGTCGGCCAGGTTGCGGTCGCTGGCGAGGTTGTTGCCGAGGCGCTGGCGTGTCTGGGTGATGGCGCGATCGAGAATGGCTGCTGCTGCGTCATGCTCGCCGAGCGCTTCATCGAGCTGCGCACTGGTGAGCACGGCGCTGCGCTGGTCTGCACACACCGGCCTGGCAATGAGCACCTGCGTGTTGACGTACTGATCGAGCGGCTTGCGTTGCGCGGCGAGCAGTGACTTGCGTTCGGCGGCAGGACGTTTGTCGGTGGCGTCGAGCAGGTTCTCAAGCACGTAGGGACGCTGGCAGCCGATATCCTGCGCGAGCACCTTCTGTGCGTTGGCTATGACGGCAGCGTTGTCGTCGGCGGCCCGGGCCTTGGCAAGCGCAAGCTGATCGAGCGCCAGGCCAACGCGTGGGTTGGTGCGTGCATTCTGTTGCTGGCTTGCAGGCAGGCTGGCGAACCAGTTCAAGCCGTCACTGCCTTCGGCGCGTGCCTGATAGGCCTCCAGCACATTGGCGACATCGCCCGGCGCGCCCTCGGTGGCTTTTTGCCTGAGCCCCTCCAGCGTGTTGCCGGTGGCGAGGATGGCGTTGATCTTCGGATAGAACGACGCGCGCGGCTGCTCCGCCGAAATGCGCCCCAGCTCGTTGCCATGTTCATCGAGCACTACGTAGCTGGGCAGGAAGGACGCATGGAGTTTCTTCATCCATGTCTGTCCGTCCGGCGAGTCCGCATCGGCTTCGACCACGATGGCCTTGCGCTGGACGGCATCCCATTCGGGTCCATTCAACACATGGCTCGCCATGTAGTAGCAGGAGTAGCACCACACCGCCTGGAAATCGACCAGCACCGGACGATGCTGTTCGGCGGACGCCTTAAGTGCTTCGTCGATGGTCAGTGGCGTCCTGGCTTCCGCTGCGTGCAGGCCTGCAATCGGCAGGGAGGCCAGAAGTGCGGCGGCAAGCAGCGAGATCTTCGAGCGACGGAGAGCGTTGAACATGGCGGCGTGTCTCTGGTTCGCGGATGAGAGGTGAGGGTGGTAGGAGGCGGTCTCGCTGACCGCATTCCTCCTGACGCAGGCCCGTGTCGAAGCCTGGCGCAGCGCCGCCACGCTGCCTTCTGGCACCATTGGAGAAGGGTGTGGGCGTATGAAAACCCGAGCTTTGAGCGATTGAAAGACTCCGACAGATGAGCATTTCTCATGTCGGCATCACGCAGGGTTATAAGCCGCGCCATGACTGGGCTGCGGGAACCGTCACCGCAAACGGACGGCCAAAAAAAAGCCCGGCCCCGTGCGCCGGGAGGGGGATCGGCAGCACGGGACCGGGCGTTGGAACTGCTTCGTCAGGCGGCGACGGTTTCTTTTTCGGCCACTTCCACCGGCAGGCGGATCAGGTAGTCGAAGGCGCTCAGCGAGGCCTTGGAGCCTTCGCCCATGGCGATCACGATCTGCTTGTACGGCACCGTGGTGACGTCGCCGGCGGCGAACACGCCGGGTACTGAGGTCTCGCCGCGGGCGTCCACTTCGATTTCGTTGCGCGGTGACAACTGGATCGTGCCCTTCAGCCAGTCGGTATTGGGCAGCAGGCCGATCTGTACGAACACGCCTTCCAATGCCACCGAGTGAGACTGCCCACTGGTGCGGTCGGTGTAGTTGAGGCCGGTCACTTTCTGGCCATCGCCGACTACTTCGGTGGTCTGCGCGCTGACGATGATGTCGACGTTGGGGAGGCTGCGCAGTTTGCGCTGCAGGACTTCATCCGCACGCAGCTTGCTGTCGAATTCGAGCAGGGTGACGTGACCGACGATGCCGGCCAGGTCGATCGCTGCTTCCACGCCCGAGTTGCCACCGCCGATCACCGCCACGCGCTTGCCCTTGAACAACGGGCCATCGCAATGCGGGCAATAGGTGACGCCCTTGTTGCGGTAATCCTGCTCGCCCGGCACGTTCATATTGCGCCAGCGGGCGCCGGTGGAGAGGATCACCGTCTTGGCCTTGAGCAGGGCGCCGTTGGCGAGCCGCACCTGATGCAGGCCGCCTTCGGTGGTGGACGGGATCAGCTGCTCGGCGCGCTGCAGGTTCATCACGTCCACATCGTATTCGTGCACGTGCTGCTCAAGCGACGCGGCCAGCTTCGGGCCTTCGGTATACGGCACGGAGATAAAGTTCTCGATCGCCATGGTGTCCAGCACCTGGCCGCCGAAACGCTCGGCGGCGACGCCGGTGCGGATGCCCTTGCGGGCGGCATAGATGGCTGCAGCGGCGCCGGCCGGACCGCCGCCGACCACGAGCACGTCGAACGGCGACTTGTTGCTCAGGCGTTCGGCGGTGCGTGCATGGGCATTCGTATCCAGACGCGCGGCGATCTGCTCGATCTCCATGCGGCCGGTGTCGAAGAATTCACCATTGAGGTAGACGGTGGGGACGGCCATCACCTGGCGCTCGTTCACTTCGTCCTGGAACAGCGCGCCGTCAATCGCCACATGCGAGATGTTGGGATTGAGCACGCTCATCAGGTTCAGCGCCTGCACGGTGTCCGGGCAGCTGTGGCAGGAGAGCGACATGAAGGTTTCGAAGCGGTACTGACCGTCGAGGTTGCGCACCTGTTCGATGACTTCCTGTGATGCCTTGGACGGATGCCCGCCGACCTGCAGCAGGGCGAGCACCAGCGAGGTGAACTCATGGCCCATCGGGATGCCGGCGAAGCGTACGCCCACGTCGGTGCCGGTGCGGTTGATCGCGAACGACGGCTTGCGCGCATCGTTGCCGTCCAGGCGCAGCGTGATCTTGGTCGACAGCGGGGCGATGTCTTCCAGCAGCGCCTTGAGCTCCTGCGAGGACTCGCCCTGGTCGAGCGATGCGACCAGCTCGATCGGATGAACGAGGTTCTCGAGGTAGGCCTGCAGCTGGGACTTCAGATCGGCATCCAACATGGTGACTCCATCCTTTATTCGGGGTGAGCGCCGCTAGCACCGCGGTCGTTGCCGGGCGTTGCGTGCGTCTTGGAACTTGGGAAAAAGGACCCGGCGGGGTACCGGGTCCAAGGCGGCCCGATGCAGCGGGCCGCAAGATAGGACGTTGTTGTACTTAGATCTTGCCAACCAGGCTCAGCGACGGCTTCAGCGTCTTGTCGCCTTCCTGCCACTTGGCCGGGCACACTTCACCCGGGTGGGCGGCGACGTACTGCGCGGCCTTGACCTTGCGCAGCAGCTCGGAGGCCGAGCGGCCGATGCCGTTGTCGTGGATTTCGCACAGCTTGATCTGGCCTTCCGGGTTGATCAGGAAGGTGCCGCGCAGAGCGAGGCCTTCTTCTTCGATCATCACGTCGAAGTTGCGGGTGATCGCGCCTGTCGGATCGCCGATCATGGTGTACTGCACCTTCTTGATCGCGTCGGACGTGTCGTGCCAAGCCTTGTGGGCGAAGTGGGTATCGGTCGAAACGGCGTAGATGTCGACGCCCAGCTTCTGGAACTGATCATTGTGATCGGCCAGATCTTCCAGCTCCGTCGGGCAGACGAAGGTGAAGTCGGCGGGATAGAACACCACCACGGACCACTTGCCCTTCAGCGTGGCATCGGTCACTTCAACAAACTGGCCATTCTTATAGGCCTGTGCCTTGAACGGCTTGATTTCGGTATTGATCAACGACATCGGTTGTTTTCCGTTGGTTGTGGTGGGATGAGTGGCAAGGTTACGGGGTTTGACTTCATAGGTCTAATTGATTGTTGGCATCAGGCTCATTGAGCTTGACTATGAGACTGCGGCCTGGGTGCTCATTCTTGCCATGCTTGGAGCCTGCAAACCGGCCTGAAGTGGTGGCATGCGCGGCCGTTGCAAGGGCCGCGCGGCGATTCATTGCTCATGGCGCGAAGCGCGACTCAAATCGCGCTACGGAGGGTGCACGGCAAGCCTCCGATGCGAGCGCGTGAACAGGCGTTTGCGTTCGCGTAAAACCACGCGGCCGGTAACAGGCGTGTTGTGATTGTCGTGTGATTATTCATCGATACGTGCCGATGTTTTTCATGAATCGCGCGACTATGAAAAAGCATCACTAAGCAGGATTGACTTCCACCGCCAGAAACTTGTAACAAGACACTGACGGTCCAGCGATTCGACAGCCAGATCCGTCTCGCGTGTCGAATCGTCTGGTCGCGTGCATGCATCTATTCACTTGGCAACGGTGGCTGTGATGGTGGCATTGGCGACGGAGTATGTGATCGAAGTTCATCACTGGAACGACAGCCTTTTCAGTTTCCGCACGACGCGAGACCCGGGTTTTCGATTCGATAGCGGTCACTTCGTGATGCTTGGCCTGGAAGTGGAGGGCAAGCCGCTGCTGCGGGCGTATTCCATCGCCAGCGCCAACTACGAGGAACACCTGGAATTCGTCAGCATCAAGGTGTCCGATGGGCCACTCACCTCGCGGCTGCAACACCTCAAGCCGGGCGATCCCATCATGGTCAGCCGCAAGCCCACCGGCACGCTGGTGCTGAACGATCTGAAGCCGGGCAAGCATTTGTACCTGCTAGGCACGGGCACGGGCCTGGCGCCGTTCCTCAGCATCGTGCGCGATCCGGAAACCTATGAGCGCTTCGACCGCGTCGTGCTGGCGCATGGCGTGCGCCGCATCAGCGACCTGGTGTTCGCCCAGTATCTGGAGCAGGAGCTGCCGTCGCACACGTATCTGGGCGATCTGGTCCGCGAAAAGCTGGTGTATTACCCCAGCGTCACGCGTGAACCATTTCGCCATCGCGGGCGTCTCACCGATGCGATCGTGGATGAACGCATGAGCGATTTTGCCGGCCTGCCGCCGCTGAATCCGGTCACCGACCGGGTGATGCTGTGCGGCAGTCAGGCGATGCTGGATGACACCAGCGCGTTGTTGGATGGTCGCGGTTTCCAGGCTTCGCCGCGCACGCGTGAGCCAGGCGATTACGTGATCGAGCGTGCCTTCGTCGAAAGGTGAATGCAGGCGGGCAGGAGGCAAGATGGCGAAGTTGGCGATCCGGCGCGTGGCGTTCGTGATCGCGGCATCGCTCCGTGGGTTGTTGATGCGGTGTTGTTGTCGGAAGTAGCCACGGCAGGCATAAGTACTGAAACGTCCAGATAGAGACTCCGGCAGCCCCGAGGAGAGTCCGTCGTGTACGATTTGCTACGCACTATCGATTCACCGGCGCAATTGCGCGAGCTGGACATGCCGGCGCTGCACCGCCTGGCTGGCGAGTTGCGTGCTTTCATCCTGGAAAGCGTGTCGCGCACCGGCGGACATCTGTCGTCCAACCTTGGCAGCGTGGAGCTCACCATTGCGCTGCACTATGTGTTCGATACGCCGGGCGATCGCCTGGTGTGGGACGTCGGGCACCAGTCCTATCCGCACAAGATTCTGACCGGCCGCCGCGAGGCCATGGGCGGCATCCGGCAATGGGGCGGGATCTCCGGTTTTCCGCGGCGCACCGAGTCGCCGTACGACACGTTCGGCACGGCGCACTCCAGTACCTCCATCTCCGCTGCGCTGGGCATGGCGCATGCGGCGCGCATCCGGGGCGAGCAGCGCCACAGCATTGCGGTGATTGGCGATGGCGCGCTCAGCGCGGGCATGGCGTTTGAGGCGATGAACAATGCAGGCGTGTCGGAGGACTCGCCCCTGCTGGTCGTGCTCAACGACAACGACATGTCGATCTCGCCACCGGTCGGCGCCTTGCGCTATTGCTTCGGCCGGCTGATTTCCAGCCGCTTCTATCAACAGGCGCGCCAGGGCGTGCATTACGCGTTGCGGCCGATTCCACCGATCAGCCATCTGGCGTCGCGACTTGAGTCGCAGATGAAGGGCATGGTGGTGCCGGCGCCGTTGTTCGAGGAGTTCGGCTTCAACTACACCGGCCCCATCGACGGCCACGATCTGGACGTGCTGATACCTGCGCTGCAGAACCTCAAAAAGCTGCGTGGTCCCCAGTTCCTGCACGTGATCACGCAGAAGGGCCATGGCTACAAGCTGGCCGAGGCCGATCCTATCCAGTACCACGGTCCGGGCAAGTTCGATCCCAAGGTAGGCCTGGTGTCGGCCGCCAAGGCTGCGCGCAAGAGCTATACGCAGGTGTTCTCCGAGTGGCTGTGCGACGAGGCAGCGCTGGATCCGCGCATCGTCGGCATCACGCCGGCCATGCGCGAAGGCTCGGGGTTGGTGGAGTTCGAGAAGCGCTTTCCCGATCGCTATTTCGATGTGGCCATCGCCGAGCAGCACGCGGTGACGTTTGCCGCAGGCCTCGCCACCGAAGGCCTGCGGCCGGTGGTTGCGATTTATTCCACGTTCTTGCAGCGCGGCTACGACCAGTTGATCCACGACGTGGCGCTGCAGAACCTGCCCGTGACGTTTGCCATCGACCGTGCGGGCATCGTCGGCGCCGATGGCGCCACGCATATGGGTGCGTTCGATCTGGCGTATCTGCGTTGCATTCCGAACATGGTGGTGATGGCCGCCTCCGATGAAAACGAATGCCGCCAGATGCTGCATACGGCGGTAAACCACGATGGACCGGCGGCGGTCCGTTATCCGCGCGGTACCGGTCCGGGTGTGGCGATCGAAACCGAGATGACGGTGCTGCCGATCGGCAAGGGCGAAGTGCGTCGCCACACGACACTCGCGGCAGGCTCTCGCGTGGCGATCCTGGCGTTTGGTTCGATGCTTCCACCCAGCCTCGCCGCCGCCGAAGCGCTGGACGCGACGGTCGCCAATATGCGTTTCGTCAAGCCGCTGGACGAGGCTCTGATACGCCAGCTGGCGCAATCGCACGATGCGCTGGTGACGGTGGAAGAGGGCTGCGTGCAGGGCGGCGCCGGTTCGGCCTGCCTGGAGTTCCTGTCCGATGCCGGCATCAGTGTGCCCATGCTGCGCCTGGGCCTGCCCGATGAATTCATCGAGCACGGCGACCCGGCGGGCCTGCTCAATCACTACGGGCTGGATGCGGAAGGCATCCGTGCGTCCATCCAGCGTTTTGCCGACAAGGTGTTGTCGGTCAAGCCCAGTTGCAGTGTGGCCAGAGAGGCGCGTTCGTGATGATGGTGAATGCGCCCAGCCAGCGGTCGCGCGGGAGATCCAGTGATGAGTAGGCAGCGCCTGGCCATCCTCGGTTCCACCGGCTCTATCGGTACCAGTACGCTGGACGTGGCGGCGCGCCACCCGGATCGCTTCCGTGTGTTCGCGCTGACCGCTCACCAGCGCATCGATCGCCTGTTCGAGCAATGCGTGGCGTTTCTTCCCGAGGTGGCCGTGGTCGGTGATGCCGACGGCGCCGCGGAACTCGAACAGAAACTGCGAGCCGCACGTCTCTCCACCACGGTGGCGTACGGACCGCAGGCGTTGATCGATGTTGCCAGCGCGTCCGCCTGCGACACCGTGGTGGCGGCCATCGTGGGTGGGGCCGGCCTGGCCTCATCGCTGGCGGCAGCGCGCGCAGGGAAAAAGATCCTGCTGGCCAACAAGGAAGCGCTGGTGATGTCCGGCGCGCTGTTCATGCGCACCGTCGCGCAGCACGGTGCCACGCTGTTGCCGCTGGACAGCGAACACAACGCGATCTTCCAGTGCCTGAGCACCAACATGTGCGCGGGTGGCGGCGCGGAACGCATCATCCTCACCGCGTCGGGCGGTCCATTCCTGCAGCGCGAACTGGACACACTCGACGACGTCACCCCCGACCAGGCGTGCAAGCATCCCAACTGGGTGATGGGGCGCAAGATCTCGGTCGATTCGGCCACCATGATGAACAAGGGGCTGGAAGTCATCGAGGCGCGCTGGCTGTTCGATATGCCACCCGAGCGCATCGAGGTGCTGATCCATCCGCAGAGCGTGATTCATTCGATGGTGGCGTATGCGGACCAGTCGGTGCTGGCGCAGCTGGGCAATCCGGATATGCGCACGCCGATTGCCCATGCCATGGCCTATCCCGAGCGCATCGATTCGGGCGTGGCCGCGCTGGATCTCACGCGCATGGCCAACTTGAGTTTTCAGGTGCCCGATCTGGAGCGATTCCCGTGTCTTCGACTTGGCCTGCAGGTGCTGCGTGACGGTTGCACTGCCAGCGTCACGCTCAATGCCGCCAACGAGATCGCTGTCGATGCGTTCCTGCATGGGCAGATCCGCTTTACCGATATTGCTTGCGTGATCGAGCGGGCGCTGCAGCAACTGCCGGCGCTCGCGCCTTTCGCGTCGTTGGAAGACATCCTCGCCGGCGACGAGCTTGCCCGCGCCACCGCGCGACAGTTCGTGGCGCAGCTGCCGGCGGCGTCCGCGGTCGTGGCGATTCATTGATGTGATGTGGAGTCGTACCCGTGAGTGAAGCTGTTCAACTTTGGCCTGCCACACCTCATGCGCCCACGGGCGTGGAACCGTTGGAAGGGTGGATGCCGCGAATCGTGCAACGCACCGAGCAGGCGCTGGAGCGATATCTGCCTGCGTCCGATGTCGAGCCTGCAACGCTGCACGAGGCCATGCGTTATGCCACGCTGGGCGGCGGCAAGCGGTTGCGCGCACTGTTGTGTCATGCCGCGGGTGAGTTGGTGGACGCCGAACCGGCAACGCTCGATGGCGCCGCAAGCGCGATCGAGATGATTCACGCCTACTCGCTGGTGCACGACGACCTGCCGGCGATGGACAACGACTTGCTGCGCCGCGGCCTGCCCACCGTGCATGTGCGCTACGGCGAGGCGATGGCCGTACTCGTGGGCGATGGTCTGCAGGCGCAGGCGTTCGCTGTGATCGGCGAGCTTCCGGCGACGGCCGCTCAGAAAGTCGCGCTGCTGAAGGAGCTGGCGAGCGCGAGCAGTTCGCAGGGCATGGTCGGCGGACAGGCGATCGACCTGGCCAGCGTCGGCCAGGTATTGGCGCGCGAGCAACTGGAGCGGATGCATCGACTCAAGACCGGCGCCTTGCTGCGTGCGTCGATCTTCATGGGCGCGCACGCCGGGCCATCACCGATGTCGCCGGACCTGCACGCCGCGCTGGACCAGTATCAGTGCGCGGTGGGTCTCGCCTTTCAGGTGGTCGACGACATACTCGATGTGACCACCGATGCGGCGACGCTGGGCAAGACGCCTGGCAAAGATGCGCAGGACCATAAACCCACCTATGTATCGCTGCTCGGCCTCGAAGCCTCGCGGGCACTGGCTGAGGAGCTGGGTGAGCGTGCGCGTGTCGCCTTGCTGCCGCTTGGTGAGCGCGCGGCGCACCTGCTGGGCCTTGCCGACACCATCGTGCACCGCATCCGTTGACGGCGAGCGAGGCGATCAGGCCTCGCTGTACCACAGCAGGATCACGCCGATCAGCAGGAAACACACCGGCCAGACATAGCCGGCGATTCGCCCACCGCGTCCAGGCAGGCGTATTTCAAGCCAGCGTGCCCAGCCGGCGGTGACGCCGGCGAGCGCAAGCGGCGTGTGGGTCAATTCGATCAGCAGCTGGTCCTTCACGTTGGAAATCTGATGGCTGTGGGTCAGCAGCATCGCGCCGCCCACCGCGACCAGCAGCGGAAAGACCAGGGCGGCGCGCCCGCTCTTCCAACGCCCCGTGCGCACGGCCCATTCGAACGTGCCGAACAGCACGATAAGCACGACGAAGAAGCGGTGCTGTGCCACTTCCACGTCGCGCCACGCGGCCCACCAGCCGGTTTGCCCCAGTGGCCACACTTCCGGGTCCGAACGCACCAGCAGAAAGCCGGCCATGGCCAGGAACAGCAGCGGCCAGTGGCGCGCCCAGCGCACGCCGGCGCTGCCGAGCAGGGCCAGCAAACCGATCAGGCACACAAAGATGCCGGCCCAGTGATGGTTGTATTCCGACCACGCGATGTCCTGGGCATTGCGTGGCGGCAGGATGCCCGAGCCAGGGATCGTGGCGGCCTCCGCCTCGTGGTTGTCGCGTCGTGCGTCGTGGTCGAGTTGCGCCTGCCGTTGCGAGATGGCGAGCATGTCGTGATCGGGCGAGTCCAGTCGCGGCCACGCCGGTGCGTTGCGCTCGGCAATCTCGTGCAGGCTCACGCGATCGGTCGTGAGGTCGACGGCGGGCGGCACCGAGGTCAGCGATGCCGCCGCGAAGAAGATGGTGAAGCCGATACCAATTTCCACCTCGGCAAAGCGACGCAGCCGGATCACCGATGCATCGTGTCGTTTGCGCAGGCGCTCGTTCACCAGAAGATTGCCCAGCCCCAAACCCAGCAAACCGATGAACATGGCGATCTTGGCGCCCACCATCACGCCGTAGGCCGTGCCGTAAAAGCCCTGCATATCGCCCACGTAGTACACCCACATGGTGATGCCGGATACGAGGATGCAGGCGACGCCCAGCATGGCCATGCGCGAGAAGCCGGTGCCGATCCGTCGCAATCCTTCCGCGTCGTCCAGCCGCCGCAGCACGAGCACAAAGCTAGGAATCGCGCCAATCCAGATCGCCGCGCCGAACTGATGCAGGCCTTCCGCCACCAGCAATAGCGCGCTGTCTTGCAGGCGCGCATAGGCATGCGTGGTCATGGTCGCGGCACCAAGCTCGATCAGGCCAACCAGCATAAGCAGCCATCGCCCATACGCCTGCGTCAGCGTGGATGGCCTGAGGTTCAGCGCGATGACCAGCGCGCAAAGCATCTTGATGCTGGCCGCCACCGCGAACGATGCCTGCATGACATTGCCCAAGGGCAGTTCGACGGTGGACATCAGCACGGACACCTGCAGTGCTGTCGTCGCCAATTCACACAGCAGCAGCGCCCACGCGCTCCAGCGCGCCAGGCGAGCGACACGTTGTTCGAGCTGTTCGCCTTGCGCGAGTTGCGATGCCAGCGGATGCAGCAGAAAAACCAGGAACAGCAAACCACCAAGCATCATGGACTGGGCGACAACCACCAACCCATGCAGGATGATGCTCAGGTAGCCGAAGATATCGACGAGGAGAGCCACGGGATGTCCGTTGGTCAGCGCTGGTGCGCGGGTTCAGTGCGAAAGGCGGGCTGCCTCAGGGCGTTGCCGTCACGGAAAACGGCAGGTCGCCGCGCGTGATGTGGCCGTCCAGTGCCAGTGCCTGCCAGCGCACCACATACGCGCCAGCTTTCACCTCGGCCGCCGCTGCCAGTTCATTGGGCTTGCTGTCGTTGGCGATGATGGTGAGCGGCGTTTCGCTCTTGTCCGGTGCGATCAAGACCAGTCGCGAGCGCATCTGGTCGATCTTGCTGTTGTAGCTCAGCGTGAGCGCCACATGCCCTGCGGGCACATTGCCGTGCGCCTTGGGCGTACTGTCCACCAGGATGGCGTGGGCGCTTGCATTGACGCTCAACAGCAGGGCAAGTCCAGCGATGAGAAAACGACGGCTAGGCAACATGCATCGACTCCGGCGATGGGAAAACCAAGGTCATGGTTGGCTGAGGGGCTGCTTGCACTGCCCGACGGAGTAGAGCATCGCGGGCAGGAAGGCGAAGGTGGACAGCAACACCGCAAGCAGGCTCAGCAGCAGCACCGTACCCATGCTGGCCGTGCCCGGATGGCGGGCGATGGCGAGGCTGCCGAAGGCTGTGCCCGTGGTGAGCGCGGAGAACAGGATGGCACGTGCGGTGGGCGAGCCCAGGAACAGCTGCATGCCCTGGCGCCAGTTCATCACGAAGTACACGTTGAACGACACGCCCACGCCCAGCAGCAGCGGCAGCGCAATGATGTTGGCGAAGTTGATGGAGATGCCGCACAGCCGCGCCAGCAGCGCGGTGAGCAGGGCCGACATCAGCAGGGTGGCCAGCACCATGCCGGCGTCGCGCGCGCGGTGCAGCACCAGGATCAGCACGATGGCGATGGCCAGCGTGGCGTAAATCGCGGCTTCGCGGAATGCGATCAGAATGGTGTCGGCGGCCTTGATCGTGTCCACGGCGGAACCCGCCGCGTCCGGCGCGACCTGCTGCACCGCCTGCACAAAGCGACGCAGACCCAGGGTGCTCTGCGCCTTCGCGGTGGGCGTCACCTGCACGCGCACACGTCCGTCCGGGGCGAACCAGTCGCGCTTGAGTTCATCCGGCAGGCTCTGCATGGTGATGGGCGTGGCCGATAGCGAGTCGGCCAGCTGGTTGAGTGTGTAAGGCAGAAACTCGGTCAGCGCCTGATTGGCCGTTGCCATTTGCTGATCGCTGCCCTTGGCCAGGGCGGCGAGTGCCTTGCCGATGCGTCGCAGCGGCGAATTCGCCGGCAGTTTGTCGGCCACGCTGGCGATGCCTTCGCTGGTGTCCTTGGCCGACTGGCGCATCTCGTCGTAACTGGGCAGCGCGGTCTTCTCGCCGGGATTGAGCACGGCGTACATCAGGTCGGAGGCTTGCTGCAGCTGATCGAGCTTGTCCTGCTGGCCGGTTGGCACGAAGTCGACGCCGGACACCACTTGCGCCACCTCCGGCAACTTGCCCAGTCGCTCGCTCAGTGTCTTGGCAGCTGGCAGGTCCTTCACCAGGATGTCCATGGTGAAGGGGTTGGTGTTGGGATCTTCCATTAACGAGGTGAGCGTGCGCATCGCCTCGCTGCGCGCACTCTTGGTGTGCAGCGGATTGGCGTCGAACGGTATGGTGATGGCACACCAGGCGCCGATGGCGCCGAGCACGCCGAACGTCACCAGCACCGCCTTGCGGTTGCGTTGCAGCCAGCCATCGGCAGCGACGCCGCCGGGCAGCGCCACTTCCGCATGGGGCGAGCCCTTCGACAACAGGCGCAGCAGGGCGGGCAGCACCGTGAGCGTGCATAGCAGCGCCAGCAGCATGCCTACGCCGGCGATGATGCCGAGCTCGGCGACGCCGGTGAAATCGGTGGGCGCAAAGGCCAGAAAGCCGCAGGCCGTGGCGAGCGCCGCAAGACCCACCTGGCTGACCACGCGGTGAGCGGTTTCATGCAGCGAGTCGTCGAAGGTTCGATCGCTGTACTGGCGGGCATGCAGGCGCACGCCAAACTGGATGCCGAAATCCACGGCCAGGCCGACAAACAGCACCGCAAATGCCACTGACACCAGATTGAGGCGCCCCACCGCAAACGCGGCAAAGCCCAGCGTATAGATCAAGCCGACGATCAAGGTGATGATGACCGGCACGATCAAGCGCCAGGTGCCCAGCGCCAACACCAGCCAGAACACCAGCAACAGGCTGCTGCCGATGGCGATGGGGCCGGCGCGATCCGTCAGCGATGCAAACTCCTCGTCGGCCAAGGGCACCGAACCGGTGTAGTTGATGCGCACGCGCCCGGATTTCACTTCGGGCAACTCGTCGGCCAGGCGCAGCATGGCCTGCGTCGCTGCGTCGCCGGGTTCCAGTGCGGTGTGATCGAGCACCGGATGGATCAGGATGAACTCCTGCCCACCGCTGCTGCTCACCAGGTCCGGCGTCAACAGCGCCTGCCATGAGAGGGGTGCGTGCTTGCCGGCCAGCGCATCCTCCATGGTCTGCGCCACGTTGCCGAGCGCGGCGTCATAGGAAGAGAGATCGTTGGCGAGGCCCCGGCGCACACCTTCCACCATCAGGTCGATGCCGTTGAACAGGCCGCGCGCCGAGGTGTCCTTGGCCAGCGGTCCCAGCAGCGGCTGCGCCTGCAGCATGCTGTCCAGCGTGCTTTCCAGCTCGTCCTGCGGCAGCAGCAGGAGCCCTTCGCGATTGAAGAACGGGCTGATGCCCGGCGTCGAGGAGGAGTGGAAGTGTTGCTTGTCCGCCTGCAGCTTGGCATTGAGTGCTTGAGCCGCAATGCGTGCTTCTTCCGGCGTGGGTGCGCGCACCACCGCGGTGAGAGTGTCGCTGAATTGCGGGAACTGGCGTGCAAAGGCGCGGCTTTGCTGGCGCCACGCCAGCTTCTCCGAAAACAGATGATCCGCATCGGTATCGATGCTCAGATAGCGGGATGCGCCCCACAGGCTTAGTACGACCAATAGCGCCGACAACAGCAACACGATGAAGTGATGTCGACCGCTGCGGTCGACCATCCAGACCAGGCCTTTGTGGATCGCTCTGAACACGCCGTCGGACCTCCAGGCTTTGATGCCGCCGGCCGCACGTCGAGGCCAGGCCTGACATCCGAATACAGGGTGAGATTAACAGGGCTGGGGTACGTTACGTCCCAGTTCGATGCCGGCCACGTTGGCCGCCATGCGCAAGCTGCGCGTGGCTTTGCCCATGCGCGCGACCAGTCCGGGCAGTTCGGCGAACAGATGCGGGTGTCGCAGCAAGGTCGCTAGCAGGCGAGCCGGACGCGGCCGCCCCCAGGCGTCGATCGCAGCTTGCAGTTCGACCGGCAGGTTGTCGTCACGCTCGTCGACGATGGCTCGCAACACGACGAAGGGTATGCGGTACTCGCCGGCCACCGCGGCAATCGCTGCGCTTTCCATGTCGACGGCCAAGGCCTGGTGGCGTTCGCGCATCGCGCCTTTTTCCGCCACGCTGAGCAGCGGCACGGGTAGGCTCAGCAGTGTGCCTTCATCCACGCGGGGCAGCTGCGTGGCGGCAAGGCGGCGGATGATCGAGGCACGCCACGCGGCATCGGGCAGGTAATCATGGCTGCGCTCGTCGAGCACGCAGGACGGGCAGATCAACGTGCCGCTGCGCAAACCGGGGGCAAGACCACCGGCCACGCCGAACGACACCAGGGCCGTCGCGCCCGACGCGATCAAACCCAGGGCCGCCTGCCGCGCCGCATCCTGGCCCATGCCTGAGAGCCACAGCGCGCCGCCATGTTCCAGAGCCAGCGCGGTGCGCACACGCAGCCGTCGACGCGTGAGCGTGCGCGCCTCCGAAGCAAGCGCTGTCACGATACCCACCGAGCCCGGCATCACGGCGTCGGCGGTGAGTTCGCAAGCAGCTGGCGATAGCGGCTGAGTGCCCATAGCGGAAAATACGCGGTGTACCCGTGGTATTTGAGGAAAAAGACGCGTGGAAATCCCGGTGCATTGAAGCTGGGGTGATACCAGAGATCGGCCTCGGGCCCGCCCGGCGCCTGCTGCTGATCCAGCAGCCAGCGAATACCGCGATGCGCTGCCTCCGACGTGTGTTCGCCCGCCGCAAACAGCCCGAGCAAGGCCCAGGCCGTGCTGTGCGCCGTGCTTACGCCGCCGTTGCTGCCACGCAGTGCGGCATCGAAGTAGCTGTCGTTGGTTTCGCCCCAGCCGCCGTCGGCATGCTGCCTGGACAGCAACCAGGTGACCGACTGCCGTATCCATGGCTGCTGCATGTCCTGGCCTGCGAGCGCGAGGCCGGCCAGCACCGACCAGGTCCCGTAGATGTAATTGGTGCCCCAGCGCCCCCAGTACGAGCCATCCGGCAGGCGCGCAGCACGCAGGTAGGCGATGCAACGTTCGATGGCGGGCTTGTCCTGCGGGCGATTGAGGATGCCCAGCAAGGCCAGCACGCGTCCCGACACATCTTCGGTGGGCGGATCGAGCATGGCACCGTGATCGGCGAAGGGAATCTCGTTGATGTGATAGTGCGTGTTGTTGCGGTCGAACGAGGCGAAGCCGCCATTGTCCGACTGCATGCCGACCAGCCAGTCTGCCGCGCGCTCGATGCGATCGCGATACTGGCCTTCACGCGGCGTGCCGCGGACCGCCACATGCATCAGCGCGGCAATCACGGCCGTGTCGTCGAGGTCGGGAAAGTACGCGTTGGCGTACTGGAAAGCCCATCCGCCAGGCGCCAGATCGGGCGCCTGCACGGCCCAGTCGCCCTTGAGTTCCAGTTCCTGCAACGGCGCCAACCATGCCATGGCGCGGGTGACCGCCTCTTGCGTCGCATCATCCGGCGAAGCTCGCAGCAAGGCGATGGCTGACCAGCCGGTATCCCACACGGGCGACACGCAGGGCTGGCAATACGCCGTGCCGTCATCGCGCTGCACGATCAGTTTCTGCAGTGAACGCAAACAAGTGGCGCGGGCGGGATGGTCTTTCGCATAGCCCAGCAGATCCATCGCTTCGAGTGCGTTGACCATGGGCGGAAAGATCGCGCCAAGGCCATCTTCGCCATTGAGTCGGGCAACGAACCATTGCTCGGCCCGCTGCACCGCCCGGCGACGCAGGCTGCCGGGAATCAGTGGATCGCAGGCGCGACCCAGCTTGTCCAGCACCAGGAACACTTTGCTGATGAAGCCACCGCCCGTGGCGAAGTAGTGGCGTTCCTGCTCCGGCGGCGTCACGAACAGTTCTGCAATGCCGACCTGGCGCGGATTCTTGGCCTTCGCCTTCATTGTGCAAAGGATGAACAGCGGCACCATGGTGCTGCGCGCCCAGTACGACACCTTGTCCAGGTGGAACGGCGCCCAGCGGGGGAACAGCATGATTTCCACCGGCACGTACGGCGCGGCGCGCCAGGGCACCTGGCCGAACATGGCGAGCAGGATGCGCGTGAACACATTGCTTTTCGCTGCGCCACCCTTGGCGAGGATCGCCTCGCGCGCACGGCGCATATGCGGCGCGTCGGGTGAATCGCCTGCCGCCTTCAATGCGTAATACGACTTCACCGTGCACGACAGGTCGAGCGCACCGTCGTGGTAGAGCGGCCAGCCGCCGTGGGTATCCAGGCGCTGCTTGAGGCGGATGTAGCGCGCGAGCTTCTCCTGCAGCACCTCATCGATCTCGTCGATGAAATGCATCATCAGGATGTACTCGGACGAAATCGTGCAGTCCGTTTCAAATTCGAAACACCAGTGACCGTCCGCGCGCTGACGCGCCATCAGGGCCTGTCGCGCCCGATCGATGGCCCGGTCGATGCGATCCGGATCGACAAGGCCGGGATCGAGAGTCGGTTGACGCGTGTTGGGCGGGGCAGGGTCGGCGACGGTGGCTGGTGAATCCGTCATAGCGATCGCGCGTTTTTATACTGCGATGTCCGTCGCCACGGCCAGGCGGCGTTGCCGGCCTGGGGCACGTCCCACTCCGCTGCCAGGGGCGTGAGCGGCAGCTTGCGCGCCGCCGCGCCGAACAGAAAGCGTACGGCCGGATCGTACTTGTCGCTCAGGCGCGTCAAGCCGATGGTCTGCGCGACGGCAGCACGCGACACCTTTACCTGCGTGCCGGAGGAGAAGTCGAGCCTGTCCTGCAGATTGCGCAACGTGAGCACGGCCAGGCCGATGCTCCACAGGCAGAAGCGCCGGAAACCGGCGTGGCGCGCCGGCACGATCAGCGTGTACTCGACCGCGCGGCACAGATGCGCGTGCGCGATGCCGATCAACTCGATCATGGCGTCGGCATAGTGCGCATCCTGCTGGCCGGCACTAAGGTCCTGCAGCTCCACGCCGTGGCGCGCAAACACATCGTGCGGCAGCCAGCACACGCCGTGGCTGCGGTCTTCCCACTGGTCCTTGAGGATATTGGTCATCTGCAGGCCCTGGCCAAACGAAATGGCCAGGCGCATCAGAGTCCGCGTCTGCGGCACCAGTTCCGGTTCGAAATCGATCAGCAGCTTGGTCAGCATCTCGCCGACCACGCCCGCGACGTGATAGCAGTAGCGATCCATGTCGCGCTGCGTGTCCAGTCCTTGCAGGCCGACCACGCGCTGGAAATCGTGCATGCCTTGCGACATCACGCGCAGGCATTCGACGATGGCGTCGTGCTGGACAGGATTGAACGATTCGGTGATTTCCAGCACCAGCGGCAGCCGGAACATCAGGTCGCGTTCGCTTTCCGAAGTGGCGTCGGAAAGTCGCGGCGCGATGTGGGCGGCGAATTCGCGTGCGTCGATGCGCCCGGTCACGGCGTCGACGAAGGCTTTTTCGTAGCGGCCTTTTTCTTCCGCGCTGAACGCGGGTTCGTCTTCGATGGTGTCGGCGATGCGACAGAGCAGGTACGCGTTGGCCACGACGTCGCGCAATGCCGGTGGCAATTGCGGAATCGTCAGGGCAAAGGTTCGTGACACCTTGGGAAGAATGGCTTCCTGGTAAGCGCCGGCGTTGCTTGGGGCGATCGCAGCGGCGTGTTTCGCTTCAAACATGGGCATGCCTCGGCCTTCTTAGTATTCACATACAGAGAATCCAGCGACATCGGCATGGTATCACCCTGTCTGTGAGAGACGCCGCCCATCTGATCAAAGCGAATGTCATCGATTCGTAGAGACGCGTGGATACGCTTTGAAAGCCTGGGGAAAGCGGACGCCGACCGGACAGGCACTGGTGCCGGTGGCGCCGATGCGACTACCGTTGCCGCACGCGCCGATGTCTGCGTCGTTCGTACATAATGACCTCCCACTCCTCCCCGAGTTCAGGGAACGACTGCCTTATGTGTCCAGGGTCCAGGCTGGCGATGGTCGTGTATACCTTGGTATTGCTTCCGTGCGGTCGCTAGTTACTGGCGCCACCGGATTCGTCGGCTCCGCCGTGGTGCGGCGGCTGCTGCGCGAGGATCATCATGTGCGCGTGCTGGCCCGCGCCGGTTCCGACCGGCGCAACCTGCAGGGCCTGGACGTGGAGATCGTCGAAGGCGATCTCACCAACGCCACGTCGCTGGCAAGGATTTGCGACGACTGCGATGCCTTGTTCCATGTCGCTGCCGATTACCGGCTGTGGGCGCCGCATCCGCAGGAGCTGTATCAGACCAATGTCGAAGGTACGCGCGCCTTGCTCGAGGCGGCGCGGCAGGCCGGTGTGCCGCGCGTGATCTATACCAGCAGCGTGGCGACGCTGGGCATTCCCAGGGACGGTACGCCTGGCAGTGAAACCACGCCGGTATCGCTGGCCGATATGCTCGGTCACTACAAGCGCTCGAAGTTTCTTGCCGAGCAAGTCGTCGCCGGTTTCGCGGCGCAAGGATTGCCGGTGGTGATCGTCAATCCCTCCACCCCGATCGGACCGCGCGACATCAAGCCCACGCCCACCGGGCGCGTCGTGCGCGACGCGATGACCGGTCGCATGCCGGCGTATGTGGATACCGGGCTCAACGTCGTGCATGTGGACGACGTCGCCGATGGGCACTGGCTGGCGTTCAAGCACGGCGTGGTGGGCGAGCGCTACATCCTGGGCGGCGCGGACATGAGCCTGCGCGAGCTGTTGTTCGAGATTGCCGAGATCGTGGGCGGCACGCCGCCGCGTTGGCGCCTGCCGCATGGCGCGGTGATGCCGGTGGCGTACATGGCAGAGGCCTGGGCGCGCATGACGGGCAAGCCGCCGATCGCCACCGTGGAAGAGGTGCGCATGTCGCGCAAGCGGATGTACTTCAGCAGTGCCAAGGCGGAGCGGGAGTTGGGTTATGCGGCAGGGCCGGTGCGGCTGGCGCTGGAAGATGCGGTGGCATGGTTTAGCTTGCATCGCTAGCGCGATGCGTTCGCGCACAGGGTGCGCTCCCACAGGGGTTTCTCAGTCTGCATCGCTAGTCTGCTTGTTGTAGGAGCGCATGAAACGGCGGGCCATGCGGGCCATGCGCGGCACGAAGGTGGGCCGCAGCAGGCGCTCGTCGTAGCCGCCCATGCGGAAACTGTCCTGCGCCAGGCACATGTCCAGCAACTCGCCGATCTTCAGGTCCAGGCCAATCTGCTGATGACCGGTGATGGTGAAGTTGGCGTCCTGCATCTCGCCGTTGTTGTCCAGGCCCTTGGCGATGCCGATGCGTTCCCAGATCAGAAACAGCCACACCCGCAGCACTTTCAGCTCGAACGCCGGGCGCCGCCACCACGGCAACTGCTTGCGATACCACGCCACCCAGTTGGCGAAGAACAGGATATGGCGCGCCTCTTCCTGCATCACCGGCTCGAACGTGTCCACCAGTTCGGCCGGGAAATAACCGGTGCGCTTGGCCGACTCGAACAGGCCGAAGGCGAAAAAACTGTCGATGCATTCGCTGTAGCCGGTGACCAGCCAGCCCCATTCGGAATCTTTCGGTATTTCGTATTCGGGCTCGGGCGCCAGGGTGATGCCGTAGGCCGCCACCATCTTGCTCAACACCACCTTGTGGCGCGCTTCCTCATCGCCATCCATGGTCAGCGCTTCATGCAGCAGCGGATCGGTGACGGTATTCGTATAGGTCGCCACGCGCAGCTTGGCCTTGCCCTCGGTCTGCACGGCGATATCCCAGATCGGCAGCGAGGTGATGCGATGCAAGGTGTCCGCATCCAGCGCCGGCCATTCGATCACGGCCGGCTTATACGGGTTGTGCGTGTCCAGGATCATCCGGCAGAACAGCCGCTTGTGGGCATCGGAACCGATCTTGATGCGTCCCGGTTCGTTGCCAGCCCAGTGGCGCATGCTGTGGTCGGCGGCGGCTACGGCGTCATGGGACACGGTTTCACCTCGTGGTGTTACGACAACTTCCGGTCTGGTGCATCGGCCAGTGATGGCTTGCGGCGCGACAGCCAGCGGCGGTGCAGGCGGTGTGCTTCCGCCCACTGCCACGACAATAGCGCAGGCACGCCAAAGCCTACCTCACGTGCGCGTTTGACCAGCGACAAGGCGATCGCAGCGTCCGCGGGCAGGCCGATGATATTGCCGAACAGCACCAGGCCGCCCTCCTGCACGCCCAGTCCCGCTGGCACGAAGAAGATGATGTGGCGCACCGCCTGCGTGGTCGCCTCGATGGCAATCGCGTCCCAAACGGAAATGGGATAGCCCAGCAGATACAGCGCCAGCCAGCTTTCGAAGCTGCCCACCACGAAGCCTGCGACCTGCCAGGCGCAAGCGATCGTGAGGCGTGCGGGCTTGCCGTACAGCTTGCGCACTTCGTCGTCCAGACGGGCGCCGTCGAGCAGCTCGGTGAACCGAGAAGGCCCGCCGAGCAGCTTTTCCGCAAAGGCCTCCAGTCGTGAAAAGACCTGCCCGTGACGGAACAACCAGACCAGCCCGATCGGCAGCGGCAGCGTGGCGATCACCGCCCAGATCACCGAATTGAGCGTGCCGATATGGCCTGCCATGCCGATCAGCAGCAACAGGCCCAGGGCCACGAAGATGTATTGACTCACCAGGGTCAACAGCACCTCGATGATCACGCTCGCAGCCACCGGTGCGCCTTCCAGGCCGCGCCATTTGACCAGCCGGATGCCGACGATTTCGCCGCCCACGTTGGCCACCGGCAGCAGTCGATTGCAGGCTTCGCGCACCGTGGCGGCCCAGAACAGGAACGGCACGCGGGCGCGTCCGTGCGGATCGCTGGGAGCGATCAGGGCGCGCCAGCCGAATACGTCCAGCAACAAGGGCAGCGCGTGGAACGGCAGCAGCCACAGCAGGGCCCATCCGGCGTGGTCGAAGGCGTCCTCGATGGCCGACCAGTTCTGGTGCGTTACCAGGATGATGGCGGCCACCAGGCCGAGCACGCCGGCGAGATAAACGAAATATTTCATGCCGCCGCCGGATCGCTGAAGCCATTGCAAAGCTGGCAGTGTTCGGCCACGGCGCGCCGCACACGGGGCGACAGCAGTGCGGCCAGTTCGTCGGCGTGGCGATAGTTCGCCATGGTGGGAGTCAGTTCGCCGTGCGTGGCCGGATGCAGGTAGAGCTCGCTCAGGCCGCGGGGCAGCCGCTGCAGCACATCCAGCAACGCCTGTTCGTCCATGGCGCCAGTGTGCCGGATGCCGAAGACATGGTCGTTCGATCGCATGCCGGCGCGGCGCAAACGGAAGCGCATCAGCGCCAGCCAGGGTTTGAGCCAGGGACCGGAGCCGGGTTCGGCCGGCCAGCGTACCGCGCGCAAGCCGTGCTCGCGGCCAATGGAAAGGATCAAGGAAAGTACCGTCGGATGAAGATGGAAGTGCTTGTGTGCGTTGACGTGATCGAGCGGCAAGCCCGTCGCGGCAAACGCCTCGAACTGCGCGCGGATCTCTGCTTCAAGCTGCCGTCGCACATAGGGCAGAAAGAAAAACCGAAAGCCGTCGCGCACCATATCGTCGCCGAAGCGTCCGCGCGCGTCGACCAGTTCGGGAATCTGCGACGGCGGCAGGGCCGACAGCCCGTCGGCAAGCACCAGATGCAAACCCACCGCGAGGCCGGGCAGGCGCTTGGCGCGGGCCACCGCATCGGCGACGGCGGGTGCCGTCACCATCAGGCTGGCAGCACGCAGCACGCCTTCCCGGAATCCGCGTTCCACGGCGTGATTGACCGCAGGGTGCAGGCCGAAATCATCGGCCGTCACGATCAGTCGTGGGCGCGCGGATGCGGGTGCTTCGGTCATCGGTAACGCACGGGTCGCGCCGTCATGCCTCGTGCGCGTGCAGGAAGCGGAAGAACTCCACGCCTTCGCGCAATCGCCGCTTGGTCATCTCCCAGCTGCCGGCCATTTCCTTCACGATCTCCCAGATCTTGGACGGGCGGAAATAGAAGCTGCGGTAGAAGGTTTCCACGCCGTGGAAGATTTCTTCCTTGGACAGGTGCGGGTAGCTGATCATGGCCAGCTGCACGCCCTTGTCGTTGACCGTATTGGCGGCGGTGTTGTGTTCCAGCCAGCCGTTTTCGATGGCCTGCTTGTATAGCGTCGTGCCCGGATAAGGCGCCGCCAGCGACACCTGGATAGTGTGCGGATTGATTTCCTTGGCGTAGGCGATGGTGCGCGCAATGGTTTCCTTGGTTTCGCCCGGCAGGCCCAGGATGAAGGTGCCATGCACGGTGATGCCCAGCTTGCGGCAGTTCTCGGTGAAGGTGCGCGCGATATCCGTGCGCAAGCCCTTCTTGATGTTGTGCAGGATCTGGTCGTCGCCCGACTCATAACCCACCAGCAGCAGGCGCAGGCCGTTTTCCTTCATGATCTTCAGCGACTCGTACGGCACGTTCGCCTTGGCGTTGCAGCTCCAGGTCCAGCCCATGGCGTGCAGGCCGCGCGCGATCTCGTGCACGCGATCCATGTTCGAGCTGTCGGTGAAGGTGTCGTCGTCGAACATCAGCTCGCGCACTTCCGGCATGTTCTCCTTGATCCACTTCGCCTCGGCCAGCACGTTGGCCGCCGAACGCACGCGATAGCGATGGCCGCCCACGGTCTGCGGCCACAGGCAGAACGTGCATTTGGAGCGGCAGCCGCGGCCGGTGTAGATCGACACGTAGGGATGCAGCAGATAGCCGATGAAGTAACGCTCGATCTTCAGGTCGCGCTGGTAGATGGGAGCCACGAAGGGCAGGTCGTCCATCTGCTCGATGGTGGCGCGCGAGGGGTTGTGCTGCACGCTGCCGTCGATCAGTTTGTAACTGATGCCGGCGATGTCCTTGAAGGCGCGGCCTTCGGCCACTTCCTTGCAGGTGTAGTCGAACTCTTCGCGCGCCACGAAATCGATCGCGGGCGAGGCGAGCAAGGAGGCATCGGGTTCCACCGCCACCTTGGCGCCCACCATGCCGATCAGGATGTCGCCACGGCGCTGCTTGATCAGCTCGGCGAATTTCGCATCGGTGGGAAACGATGGCGTGCTGGTGTGGATGATCACCAGGTCGTATTCGGCGGCGATGTCCAGCGTTGCTTCCACCGACAATTCTTCCACCGGCGCATCCAGCACGCGCGAGCCGGGGACGAGTGCCGCCGGCTGGGCGAGCCAGGTGGGATACCAGAAACTCTTGATCTCGCGTTTGGCCTGGTAGCGCGAGCCCGCGCCGCCATCGAAACCGTCAAACGAAGGGGCTTGCAGAAAAAGCGTCTTCATGGATTGCCAAGCTCCTGCAGTTGTCCGCAATGAGTTGTTCAACACACCAGTCACCACTTGTTCAAGGATAGCGCGATGGCGCATGGTCGCGCGCATGCAAGATCTGGCCGCGCCAGTCCACTCGCCAGTGGACCAGTGCGCCAGCCCATTCCAGCAGCAACAGTGTGTCGCGAAAAGGGGTGAGCCACAGGTCCTGCCAACGGTTGGATCTTGCGGTGCTTGGCCAGGACACGAGGTAGCGCCACAGGCGTGCCAGGACTCCCAGCGCGGCCACGATCAGGCAAGGCAGCGTGGGCGAGAGCAACAAGGCCAGCACCAGCAGTGGCCAGCTGTAGCACACGAAGCTGAAGGTGAATCCGGCCGGTGATATGGCGCGAATGGTGCGCAGCCAGCGCATTTCATGCGACCACAGCTGGGAGAGTTGGTTTTCGTTCACCTGCGTGCCGACCACCACGTCGCTCAGTACGGTGCGCAAGCCTTGCTGGCGCGATCGCTCGCCCAGCCAGAAATCGTCGGCCAACGTGTCCTTGAGCGACGCCAGGCCACCGATCGCGTCCAGTGTGTGGCGTCGCAAGGCAATGGTGGAGCCGAAGGCGAAGCGGGTGGAACCGAAGGCGTGCGCCAGACGTACGGAAGGCGCAAACCAGTCGTCGATGAAGAGCCGACCCAGGCGGGCTGTCCATCCATCGCGTACCACGCCGTGATAAAGACAGGTCACGATGCCCACGCCCGGATCGTTCAGCGGTGCGGTGACGCGCGCCAGATGATCCGGCGCCACGCTGATGTCGGCATCGGCCAGCACCAGCCAGTCGTAACGCGCCTGCGCCAGCAGGTTGATCAGGTTGCTGACCTTGAGGTTGGCGCCGTGGACCGTGGGATCGATCACCAGTGCCATCGAGCGTTCGGGAAATTCGCGCTGCAAACGTTGCACCACGGCAATCGCCGGATCCTCGGGATCGCGCACGCCAAACAGGATTTCGTAATGCGCGTGGGTTTGCTTGCAGAAACCTTTCAGGTTCTCGTAGAGGCCGGGCTCGGCGCCGTGCAGCGGCTTGAGTACGCTCACCGGGCGGCTTGCCTGATCGTTCACATCCGCTCGCGGATGCTGGTTGCGGCGCTCGCAGCGGAACCAGGCCCACAGGCTCAGGCACGCATAGGCCGTGGTGCACCCGGCCAGCACCAGGCCAATCCATGACAGCAGCGATAGGGCAGCGGGAGGGGACATGAGTTCGGTCAGCACGCGGTCCGTCATTCCTTCCAAAGTTAATGCATGCACTTCGTGAAAGCGCACGTTTTGCGGCTGTTTCGGCTGGCTGCATGGATCTTGCCGCTATGCCTGCTGCAGGGCGTGGCGCTCGCACAGACGCCGTCTGCCGACGCTACGCCGGGCACCGCCATCGAGGGCGACTGGCTGGTCGAAAGCCGCGACGCCATTATCCGCATCGAGCGCGATGGTGATGCGTTTGTCGGCAGCATTGTGTGGCAGCTGCACGATACCTATGGCCCTGAGGACGGCGCCGAGCTCAACGGAAAAACCGTCACCGATCGTCACAATCCCGATCCGGCGCTGCGTTCGCGCCCATTGACGGGCCTGCGCCTGCTATGGGGATTGCGTTACGACGCCCAGGCGCGCGCCTGGGTGGATGGCCGCGTCTACAACGCCGACAACGGCAAGGAATATCACTGCGAAATTCACCTGCGCTCACCGGATCGGCTGGTGTTGCGCGGTTTCATCGGCATCACGCTGCTCGGTGGAAACACCACGTGGACACGCACGCATGAGCCGTTTCCGGCGCCGGCGAGCAGTGTTCATTCAACGCAATAACTATCCTTTGGTATGAACGGCGCCCGCGAGGGACTACTCGCCTTCGCTCATCCTTGCTAGCCTGAGTGCGCCATCGATGTACGGTCGAACGTGCGTCGCGCCAGATGTGACGAAGATGTGATGACCGGGCGTGTACTGCCGCCGTCCGTCGGAAGAGAGAGGTTTGAGCCTTGGCTAACCGCGAGTTGGACTTCAACGAAGGAAGCTGGTCGAAGAGTGTGGTGTCCTTTCAGGACGAACCCCTGGTGCTGGTCGACGAACACGACCGCGAAACCGGCTTTCTCGACAAGGCGAGCGCGCACCACGGACAGGGCATTCTGCATCGCGCGTTTTCGCTGTTTGTGTTCAATACGGACGGCGAGCTGCTGCTGCAGCAACGCGCCGAAGGCAAACGCCTGTGGCCGGGTTACTGGTCCAATACCTGCTGCAGCCATCCCCGGCGCGGCGAGACGATGGAAACAGCCACTCATCGTCGCCTGGCCGAGGAGCTCGGCCTGCAGTGCGAATTCCAGTTCCAGTTCAAGTTCCAGTATCAGGCGCAATTCGATGACGAAGGCGCGGAACACGAGCTTTGCTGGGTCTACGCCGGCCGTACGGATGCGGCTCCCGTCGCCAACAGGCTTGAGATCGCCGCGCTGCGTTATATCGCGCCCGATGCGCTGGATCGTGAGATCGCCGCGCATCCGGAGCATTTCACGCCATGGTTCAAGATCGAATGGGAGCGCTTGCGTCGCGAACACGCGCATGTATTTGCGCCGCCCGCCAGTCTGGCGTCCTGAACGCCACATCGCCGCGACGTGGCTATACTCGATCCCGTGATGAAGGCGACTGGCATCAAGCGCAGCGCGTAACATCCATCCGTCAGTGATGAGGAGATTCCGTTGGGCATTCCTCTTATTCAGCAAACCAAGATCGCGCGTTACATCATCGGCAAGAAGGTCAGCGGGCAGAAGCGTTATCCGCTGGCGATGATGTTGGAGCCCTTGTTCCAGTGCAATCTCGCCTGCGCCGGTTGCGGCAAGATCGATCATCCCAAAGAGATCCTGCAAAAGCGCATGAGCGTGGAAGACGCACTGCGCGCGGTGGACGAATGCGACGCGCCGGTGGTGTCGATTCCCGGCGGCGAGCCGCTGATCCACAAGGAGATGCCGCAGATCGTGCAGGGCCTGATCGCGCGCGAGAAATTCATCTACCTGTGCACCAATGCGCTGCTGCTGACCAAGCACATCGACGAGTACACGCCGTCGCCGTATTTCACCTGGTCGGTCCATCTGGACGGCCTGCAGGAGCGGCACGATCAATCGGTGTGCATGGAGGGCGTGTTCGACAAGGCGGTGGCGGCGATCAAGCTGGCGTTGTCGCGCGGTTTTCGCGTCACCATCAACTGCACGCTGTTCAACAACGAGAAGCCGGAAGAAATTGCCGAGTTCTTCGACTTCGCCATGTCGCTTGGCATCGAAGGCATCACGGTGTCGCCCGGCTATAGCTACCAGCATGCGCCGCGCCAGGATGTCTTTCTTGGGCGCACCGAGAGCAAGCAGCTGTTCCGCGATATTTTCCGCATCGGCAAGGAACGCAAGAGCAAGTGGGTGTTCAACCAGTCGTCGATGTTCCTGGACTTCATCGCGGGCAACCAGAGCTACCAGTGCACGCCGTGGTCCAACCCCACCTACAACATTTTCGGCTGGCAGCGTCCGTGTTATCTGCTGGTCGACGAGGGCTACGCCAGCTCGTACAAGGAGCTGATGGAAGAAACCGCATGGGAAAAATACGGCGTCGGCATCAACCCCAAGTGCGACAACTGCATGGCGCATTGCGGCTTCGAAGGCACGGCGGTGGATGACACCTTTGCGCATCCGCTCAAGGCCGCGCGCGTGGCGACGTTCGGTCCGCGCATCGATGGCGCGATGGCGCCGGATCTGCCGGTGATGTACGGCGACCGCGTCGATGCCACGGCGATCCATATCCCCATCAGCGCGATCCAGCGCAGAGGCTCGTCGTCCGGGGCCGACGCCGGGCACTGAGTCATGTGGCTGCTCATTGGCGCCATCGTCCCGGTCGTGATGTGGCTGGGACTGCTGCTGGTGCCGTGGCGGCCATGGAGTACGCGCGAGCATCTGGAGGCTGATGCGTTGGCCAGCATGCGCCTGGACGACGTCACCGTATTGATGCCTGCACGCAACGAAGCCGACGTGATCGGCAGCACGCTGCGCGCGTTGCAGGCGCAGGGCAGTGGACTCCAGATCATCGTGGTCGACGACCAGTCGGCCGACAGCACGGCCGGTGTGGCGAGCTCGTATCCCGGTGTTCGCGTGATCCAGGGTGCGCCCTTGCCGGAAGGTTGGGCGGGCAAGCTGTGGGCGCTGGAGCAGGGCAGGCAGCAGGTACGCACGCCGCTGACCTTGTTGCTGGATGCGGATATCGAACTGCGTCCCGGCATGTTGGCCACGCTGCTGTCGCACAAGCAGCGCGAGCAGCGGCAGTTCGTGTCGATCATGGCGGACCTGCGCCGCACCAGTTTCTGGGATCGCTTGTTGCTGCCTGCCTTCGTCTACTACTTCAAGTTGCTTTATCCGTTTGCTTTGTCCAACTCGCTCTCGCGCTGGGTGGCGGCCGGCGCGGGCGGCTGCATCCTGGTGGATACTGAGGTGCTTGAACGCATCGGCGGCTTCGGCAGCCTGCGCGATGCGCTGATCGACGATTGCGCGCTGGCACGTCAGGTCAAGCGCGCGGGCGGCCGCACCTGGATCGGCTTGAGCCGCGATGTGCTGAGCCGGCGGCCGTACGGTAGCTTCGAGTCGATCCACGGCATGGTGGCGCGGTCGGCCTTCACCCAGCTGGGCTATTCGACGTCCGTGTTGTTGCTGGTGACGGTGTTGTTCCTGTGGGCTTACGGGGTGCCGCTGGCCTTGCTGGCCGCACCACAGCTGTGGCCCTGTGCCTGGATCGCGCTGGGCGCCATGATGCTGGGCTACCTGCCCATGCTCAGGTACTACCGCATGCCCCTGTGGTGGGCGCTGCTGCTGCCGCTGGGGGCGGGTCTCTACCTCGGCATGACCTGGAGTTCGGCGCTGCGCTATTGGCGCGGCGTGCGCTCCCAGTGGAAGGGGCGGGTCTACCGCGCGGACGCCTGAATTGTCTTTTTAATCAGTCGTTTGAAAATTATTCATAGCGGCGTGCTGAATCTCGCTCGGTGAGAATCCCATCGTGCTATCTTGATTACCGTCCCACTAATCAAGTCGCCCCATGCCTCCTTCCGACCACGGTGGACGCCGCCCGGGAGCCGGTCGTCCCGCCGGTGAACCCAGTCAGCGCATACGCGTACCCGACAGCCAGGTACCGGGCGTGCTGGCCTACCTGGAGGCCTACCGCAGTCCTGCCACGCTGGAGGCGCCGCGGCCTTTGTCGCTGGAACCATCGACGGTCGCGCTGACGGCTTTCCTCAGTCGCGTGCCGGCCGGCCTGCCGTCGATCGCCGACGACGATGTCGACGAAGTGGTCGACCTCAACGAACACCTCGTGCTGCCCGGCCACGAGCCGAGCACCTTCATCATCCGCGTGTCGGGCTGGTCGATGATCGGCGCCGGCATTTTCGACGGCGACGAAGTGCTGGTGGATCGTGCGCTCGCGCCGCGCCAGGGCGACATCGTGGTGGCGATGGTCAACAACGAGCTGACCATCAAGCGGCTGGGCAAGGTGGATGGGCATATCGCGCTGCTGCCGGAAAACGCGCACTTCAAGCCCATCGTGTTCCGCGAAGGCGAGACGCTCAGCGTGTGGGGCGTCGTCACCCGTTGCCTGCGCACGTTGCGCTGAGGGGCGTGCGCCGTGGGTCAGGTCCTTGCGCTCGATACACTTCTGCACAGCCGCCAGGTCTGGCAAGGCCGCGCTGCGCCGCAACCGTCGGGCAGTCAGCCCACCGGCTGGGCGACGCTCGATGCCGCCTTGCCCAGCGGCGGCTGGCCCGAGCACGCGATGACTGAAATCCTGCTGCCCGCCGATGGCGTGGGTGAGCTGCAATTGTTGTTGCCTACGCTGGCGCGCCTCACCCGCGAAGGGCGTCCGGTGATGGTGATCTCGCCGCCGTACGTGCCTTATGTGGCGGGCTGGGAAGCGCGCGGCGTGGTGATGTCGAACGTGGACATCGTGCACGCGGACGAACGCGATGTGCTGTGGGCGGCCGAGCAATGCCTGCGCTCGGCCAGTTGCGCCGCCGTGCTGGCGTGGCCGGTGCACGCCGATGACCGTGCCTTGCGTCGATTGCAGGTGGCGGCCGATACCGGCAAGGCGCTGGCCTTTCTGTTCCGCGATCGCCGCCATGCCGTGCAGGCGTCGCCCGCGGCATTGCGATTGGAACTGGAAAGCACGCCCAGCTGGCAGATACGCGTGCGCAAATGCCGTGGCGGCAATCCGCCGGCACAGGCGGTATCGCTAGCTTCCGGCTGGTCGTGACGCGCCATGCTCTGGGCTTGCATCTTGCTGCCGCAACTGGCGCTGGACGGTGTCCTCCGGCGACGGCCGCCGTCGGACGAACCACTGGTGCTGGTGAGCGGTCCCGCGCAGGCGCGCATCGTGCACGCGGCCAATGCGAGCGCGCGTGCGGCGGGCATTTATCGCGGGCAGCGACTCACCGCGGCGCAAGCCTTGTTGCAGCAGTTCGCGATGGTCGAGCACGATCCGGAAGACGAGGCGCGCTGGCATCGTCTGCTCGCTGCCTGGGCGTATCGCTATAGCGCCGAGGTGGGGCTGTACGCGCACGCCGTGGTGCTGGAGGTGAGTCGCAGCCTCAACCTGTTCGGGCCATGGCCGCGTTTTGAATCGCTGTTGCGGGACGATCTGCAGGGACTGGCTTTCCGTCATCGCATCGCGCTCGCACCGACACCGCATGCGGCCTATGTGCTGGCCGGCGTGCACGACGGGCTGGCGGTGATGTCGCCGGAGATCCTGCGCGAGGCGCTGGCGCCTGTGCCGATTGCGCGTGCGCGCCTGCCGGCCGATGCCGCGCAGGGTTTGCCGTCGATGGGCATCCGCACCCTGGGCCAAGTCTTGAAGCTGCCGCGCGCAGGCCTGCAACGCCGCTTCGGCGCCGAGCTGGTGGCGCAGCTCGATCGCCTCACCGGCGACGAGCCCACGCCAATGGACAGCTACCGTCCGCCCGATGCGTTCGAGCAGCGCATGGAGTGGACGCACGAAATCGAGCACGTCGAGGCGCTGGTGTTTCCGCTGCGCCGTCTCACCGGCGACCTGGCGGCGTATCTCGCCGGTCGCGATGGCGGCGTGCAGCGATTCGAACTGGAACTGGAACATCGCAGCGGTCTGCCCACCTGCGTGACGGTGGGCATGCTGGCCGCCGCGCGTGATGCCACGCTGTTGTTCGACTGCGCGCGCGGACGGCTCGAGCGCCTGGAATTGCACCAGCCGGTGCTGGCGATGCGGCTGGTGGCAAGCGACTTGCCGCCGTTCGTTCCCGCCGGCCGCGACCTGTTCGATACCCGGCCCACGCATGCCGTGCCGCTGGATCAGCTGCGCGAACGCTTGCGTGCACGCCTGGGCGAGCAGGCCATCCAGCATCTGCATCGCACGGTGGATCCGCGCCCGGAGCGTGCGCAGTCCGATGCGGCGCATGTGAAAGCAGCCACCACGCCGGAAACCTTGCCGCGCCCGACCTGGCTGCTGGCCTCGCCATGCCCGCTGCGTGGCCCGGCGCCGGAGGTGCTCGCCGGCCCCGAGCGCATCGAAACCGGCTGGTGGGATGGTGGCGACATCCGGCGCGATTACTACGTGGTGCGCACCTCGCAGGGACAGTGTGCGTGGGTGTATTGCGCGCCGGGCGAGCAGGGCCACTGGATGTTGCATGGGTGGTTCGCATGAACGACTACGCCGAACTGCATTGCCTGTCCAACTTCTCGTTCCAGCGTGGCGCGTCGAGTGCGCGCGAGTTGTTCGAGCGGGCCAAGGCCTGCGGTTATCGCGCGCTGGCGATCACCGACGAATGTTCGCTCGCCGGCATCGTGCGCGCCTACGAGGCCTCGCGCGATACCGGGCTGCCGCTGATCGTCGGCGCCGAGTTCCAGATCGAGCATGGCCCGAAGCTGGTGCTGTTGTGCGAGAACCTGCAGGGCTATACCTCGCTGTGTGCACTCATCACGCGCGGTCGGCGCGTGGCAGAGAAGGGCACGTATCGGGTGACGCGCGAGGACTTTGCCGACGGCCTGCCCGGCACGCTGGCCTTGTGGTTGCCGCAGGCCGAGCTGCAGCAGGCGCATGGTGAGTGGCTGCGCTCGCTGTTCGAGGCGCGATTGTGGCTGGCGGTCGAACTGCATCGTGGCCCCGACGACGACCGCCGTTTCGCCCGGCTGCAGATGCTGGCCGATGCACTGCAGCTGCCAATGGTGGCCGCGGGCGACGTACACATGCACGTGCGCCGCCGCCGTGCCTTGCAGGATGTGATGACGGCGATCCGCCACCATCGCACCGTGGCCGATGCCGGTGACCTGCTGTTTCCCAATGGCGAGCGACATCTGCGTACGCGCGTGGCTTTGTCCGCGATCCATCCCGACGAACTGATGGCCGAAAGCGTGCGCATCGCCGAGCGCTGCCAGTTCGTGATGACCGACCTGAGCTATCGCTATCCCGCCGAACTGGTGCCGGCAGGACATACGCCGACCACATGGTTGCGCCAGCTCACCGAAGAGGGCGTGCGCTGGCGCTGGCCGCAGGGCGAGCCGCCCAAGGTGAGGGAGCAGATCGAGTATGAGCTGAAGCTGGTCGAGCAGCTCAAGTACGAGTCGTACTTCCTGACCGTGCAGGAAATCGTGAGCTTCGCGCGCGGCAAGGACATCCTGTGCCAGGGCCGCGGTTCGGCCGCCAATTCGGCGGTTTGCTACGCGCTCGGCGTGACGGCGGTGGATCCGGCCACGACCACGCTGCTGGTCGAGCGTTTTATTTCCGCCAAACGCAACGAGCCGCCGGATATCGATATCGACTTCGAGCACGAGCGGCGCGAAGAAGTCATCCAGCATATCTACGAGAAATACGGCCGCGAGAGGGCCGCGCTGGCCGCCACCGTGATCTGCTATCGAGGCCGCAGCGCGGTACGCGACGTGGCACGCGTGCTCGGCCTGCCATCGGATCAGATCGACCTGTTGTCGCGCACCTTCGCCTGGCAGGACGGCGACGATCCGCTGGACGGCCGCCTGCGCGAGCGCGGCTTCGATCCGGATAGTCCCGTGCTGCGGCGGGTGATGGCGCTCACCGAAGAGCTGATGGATTTTCCGCGCCACCTGTCCCAGCACGTGGGTGGCTTTGTGATTTCCGATCAGCCGCTGTCACATCTGGTGCCGGTGGAAAATGCCTCGATGCCCGACCGCACCATCATCCAGTGGGACAAGGATGATCTGGACACCATGCGCCTGCTCAAGGTCGATTGCCTGGCGCTGGGCATGCTCACCTGTATCCGCAAATGTCTTGATCTATTGAAGAGTCATCATGGTCGCGTGGAAACGCTGGCGTCGATTCCGCCGGATGATCCGCCGACCTATGAACTGATCCAGCGCGCCGACACCATCGGCGTGTTCCAGATCGAATCGCGCGCGCAGATGGCGATGCTGCCGCGGCATCGGCCGGAGAATTTCTACGACCTGGTGATCCAGGTGGCGATCGTGCGGCCGGGCCCGATTCAGGGCGACATGGTGCATCCGTATCTGCGCCGCAAGCGCGGCGAGGAGCCGATCACTTATCCGTCGGAGGCCTTGAAGGATGTGTTCGAGCGCACGCTCGGCGTGCCCTTGTTCCAGGAACAGGTGATGAAGCTGGCGATCGTCGCGGCGGAATACACGCCCGGCGAGGCGGACCAGCTGCGCCGTTCGATGGCGGCGTGGCGACGCAACGGCGACATGGAAATCCATCGCCAGAAACTGATGGCCGGCATGCTGAAAAACGGCTTCACGCCGGATTTTGCCGCGCGCCTGTTCGAGCAGATCAAGGGCTTTGGTTCCTACGGTTTTCCCGAAAGCCATGCGGCGAGCTTCGCTTTGCTGGTGTATGCCAGCTGCTGGCTCAAATGCCATTACTGCGCGGCCTTCATGTGCGCCTTGCTCAACGCGCAGCCGATGGGTTTCTACGGCCCGAGCCAGATCGTGCAGGACACCCAGCGCCATGGCATCAAGGTGCGACCGGTGGATGTGCGCCACAGCGACTGGGACAACACGCTCGAAGCCGATGACTCCTCGCGCGGCGGCTATGCCATGCGGCTTGGCTTGCGGCAGGTGCGCGGCTGCCGCGAGGAGGTGATGACGCAACTGATGGCGGCGCGTGCACGCCGGCCGTTCGAAGACGTGGCCGACCTGTGCGCGCGCGCCGGACTCAACAAGCAACAGCAGGATGCGCTGGCCGAGGCGGATGCATTACGCGGCCTGGCCGGCCATCGTCATCGTGCGCGCTGGGTCATGGCGGGCATCGAGGCGCAGCTGCCCTTGTTCGGCAACACCAGTCCGGTGGAAGAAGAGGTCGTGCTGCCGCCACCATCGCAAGGTGAAAGCACGCTGGCCGATTACGCGCGTATGGGGCTCAGTCTGGGGCCGCATCCGCTGCAGCAGATCCGTGCGCGCCTGCGCGCGGCGCGCTGCCTGGATTCCAAGAGCCTGCACCTGCGCCCGCATGCCAGCAAGGTGCGCGCGGCCGGGCTGGTGACGCAGCGCCAGCGTCCGCAGACGGCCAGCGGCGTCACCTTCATCACCATGGAAGACGAGTTCGGACCCATCAACGTGGTGGTGTGGAGTCACGTGGCCGAACGTCAGCGCCGCATCTTTCTCGAGTCGCGCCTGCTGGGCGTGGATGGACGTTGGGAACACGCGGACGGCGTAAGCCATCTCATCGCCGATCGACTCATCGACCTGAGCGAGTTGCTGGGTTCGCTGGACAGCCGTTCGCGCGATTTCCACTGAACCGTCGCACGATCAGGCGGCGGAGCGACCGATCGATGCGCCGCCATCGACATACAACGTCTGCCCGGTGATAAAGCTGGCGCCATCAGACAGCAGGAACTCCACGGTCGCCGCCAATTCGTCCGGCTTGCCCAGGCGCTTCATCGGCACCACCGAGAGAAAGCGCTGCTCGGCCTCGCTGCCTTCGGGCGTGTTCGCACGGAACAGCTCCGTTTCGGTCGGACCGGGCGCCACCGCATTCACCGTGATGCCGCTTTCCGCGAGCTCCAGGCCCCAGGTGCGGGTGAAACTGTTCACCGCAGCCTTGGCGGCTGCATACGACGTGCGATTCGCATAACCCAGCGCGACGAAGCTGGTGATATTCACCACGCGGCCCCAGCCCTTGGCACGCATCTGCGGCAGCAGCGCCTGAACGGTCTGGATGGTGGGCACGAGGTTGATGCGCAGGATGTCGTCGAGATCGTTGAGGTCTACCTCGTCGATTGGCGCCACGCGCACATAGCCGACGTTGTTGACCACGCCGTCGAAGGAATATTGCTCGACCAGCGCCTTGAGCGCCTTGGCGGTGGCTGCGCGGTCGCCAAGATCGACGGACACCAGGGTGCCCGGGAAGTCCGGCTCGTCGATGTTACGCGCCAGGCCGACGACGTGATGTCCTGCGTTGGCGAGACGTTGGGAAATAGCGCGGCCGATGCCCTTGGTGGCGCCGGTGATGAGGAAAGTGCGGGGTGACATGAGGGGTAGTTCCAGAGGGGAATGGGGATGTTGTTCAGCGGTGTTTCGCGATGCCGGCGGCTTTCAGCGCCGTGGCTACGGCAGCCGTCATCGTGGTGCGATCGGGATCGACGCGGGCCATCACGCGCAGGCCGAGCATGACGGTCAGGAGATGCGCGGAAGCTTCCGCTGCGGAAACGGATGAGGGCACTTCACCGCTGCGGCGGGCGGCCAGCAGGCAGCGACGGAAAAAGGCGCGGATGGCGTCGATTTCGGCAGCAATCGCAGCGCGCAGTTCGGGCGCTTCGGGCGTGGCCTCCAGCGCCGAGTTCACCAGGAAACAGCCGCGCTGCTGCGTATCGGACAGCGAGCGCTCGATCACTTCCTGGAAGAACGCGGCGATCGCCTCGCTGGGAGCCAGTGACTTCTCCTGGCGGTCGATGCGCTCGCGGAGCGTTGCATCCAGATAGTGCTCCAAGGCGCGTTGAAACAGCGCCCGCTTGTCGCCGAACGCGTTGTACAGGCTGGTCACCGTCAGGCCGGTGCGCTCCGCCAGTTCACGCGTGGAGGTGGCCTCATAGCCACGCGCCCAGAAAGCCTCGGCAACGGCCTCCAGGGTCTTCTGTTCGTCGAATTCGCGTGGGCGGGCCATAACGCACCTTCATTCTGTATCGATTGATACAATAATATGTATCGACCGATACAGAATTCAAGTGCCGCCCGGCAGAGGCCTCCAGGGCGACAACTTCAGGTGGCGTTGGCCCGCCAGCGGTTGTAGGTGAAGCCGATGGCCAGCATCACGGCCACGGCCAGCTGCGCCAGCAGCGACTGCCAGGTGGGATAGATGCCCAGCAGATCGATGGACGGCACCGGGGCCACGGTGACGGCGGTCCATCCCGCTTCCTGCAACGCTGCCACGCCCTTGCCGGTCAGCACGATCGCCAGCACGGCGATCACCAGCGAACTCACCGAGAAGAACAGGCCCAGCGGCAGGCGCTGGCTGGTGCGCAGCAGTACCCAGGCAATGAAGCCCAGGATGATGGCGCCCACCACGATGCCAGCAAGCAACCACTGTCCCTGGCCTTCGTTCCACAGTGCCGTGTAGAACAGGATGGTTTCGAAGACTTCGCGATAGACCGAGATGAAGGTCAGGCCGAACACGAACCACGCTGAGCGACGATCGAGCGCCGTGGCCATCTTCGCCTTCAGATAAGACTGCCAGCGGCCGCCGATGCTCTTCTGGTGCATCCACAAGCCAACCGCAAGCAGCACGCCCGCGGCAAACAACGACGACAGGCCTTCGGTGAGCTCGCGGCTGGCGCCACTGATCGAGATGAAATAGCTCGCCACCGCCCAGGTGGCAGCGCCTGCCAGCAGCGCGAGCAGCCAGCCCGCGTGCACATAGCGGGTGGCGTCGTGCCGATCGGCCTTGCGCAGGAAGGCCAGCAGCGCCACGACCACAAGCAAGGCTTCCAGCCCCTCGCGGACCAGGATGGTGAGCGCGCCGATGAAGGTCGTCATCGGGCTGGCCGTGCCTTCCATCAGCAGGGATTGCGCTTGCGCAAGCAGTTGATCCACCGCGTGCGCCTGCGTGGTCACCGCATCGCCTGCCGCGGACTGCGACAGCGAGGTGCGATAGGCGCCCATGGCGGTTTCGATGCGTGCGCGCAACGCTGCATCGCGTGCATCCAGTCGCGCCTCCATGGGTTCGACGCCATCGAGATAAGCCGAGAGTGCGAGCTGTCGCGCTTCTTCAGGCTTGCCTCTGCGATACGCCTCTACGCTGTCGGCGACGCGAGTGCGCGCCAGTGGAATCCCGGCCAGGGCCTCGTGCACGGCCTCGGGATGTGCGCGCAAGTAGCCGACGATAAGGCGTGCCTGGGTCGTGCCGATCAGATCTGACAGACCGGAAACGCGTGCACGCGCCAGTTCGCTGGGCGATGCGATGGCGCCGCGGGCTTGTTGATCCTTGCGCCATGCCTGTTCGCCTTGCGCGCTCGCCTCGGGATAGGCGAGGGTGCCGACGTAATAGGCAAGCGACCAGCGGTCGTCGCTCGAGAGCGTCTGTGCGTAGCTGGCCATCGGCGTGCCGGCGACGCCCTGGGTGATCACTTCATAGAGCGACAAGGCACTGCGTTGATCGGCGCGCGATGCGTCGGTGAAATCGATGGGCCGCGGCGACAGCTGCAGTCCCGCCGGGCCATCGCCATGTCCACTCGCGCCGTGGCAGAGAGCGCACTGCGTCTGATAGAGCGCCGCTCCGCGCGCAAGCTCCGGTGCCTTGGTCGGTGCGGTGGGAATGGGATAGGCCTGCAGCAAGGTGTCGGTCAGCGCGTGCGCCTGATGGGCGACCTCGGACTCTGGCGCCTTGGCGTCGATCAGTTCGACCAATTTGTCGGCCTGTTCGCGCAGGACGGGCGAGGCGGAGCTGGGCGGCAATGCGGTCACGCGATCGCGCGCATGGCGCGCGAACTCGCGCATCTCGTCGTATTCCGAAGCGCTTACCACCTCGCCGTGTTTGACCGCGCCCGCGTAATCCGCGGCGAGGTAATCGAGCATTTGCCAAGTCTGCGGCACGCTGGCCGCGGGATCGTTGGCGTCCGCCTGGGCGTGGGCGGGCGGCGAGGCCAGGCCCAGCAGGAGGATCAGGAGCGGGACTGCGCGCAGCACATCACAAATGCGATTGATTCTCATCTGTGCAGTGTACTCTGACTCAGCGCCGTTGCGTCGTTCGTGCCGGCAAACGCGGCGTTCGGTTGCGTCAGGAGATGATGTGCAACGGACCCAGCACCCGCGAGGGGTGGTCGACCGACAAGCGTCCGTGACCCAGCCCCATGCTGAGGCCCTGCGCCACGCGCTCGGCGGTGCCGATGAACAGCTCGGCCGCCGGTGTGTCGAAGACCTCGCGCGCGGTTTCCCGCCACAACGCCAGCCAGCGATGAAACAGGTGCTGCGGGAACGCGGGCAGGGCGCGATGCACGCCCATCGGGTTGCCTTGATAACGCCCCGAGCGCAACACCAGGGACGACCAGAAGTCGCGCAACAGCACTTTGTGCGCCGGCCAGTCATGGACGGCCGCGTTGAACACGGGGCCCAGCTCGGCGTCCGCGCGCACCTTGTCGTAGAAGCGGTCGATCAGGGTGGCAATGCCGATGTCGTTGGCAGCGGGGAAAAGTGCCATGAGATGAAATCCATGCTGCGGAGCCTGCCTGCCTTGGGGACGGCGCGGAGCTCCATGATCGGGCTGATTCTGGTCGTCTTTGCCACACCGGTCGATGGATCGATTGCCGCATGCGTCGCACGCGGCCCTGGACCGTGGGGCATCCAATGACTTAAAGCACGGGTGTGGCATGGCGGCCGAGCGCATGCTTCACGGCATCGCCGGAGGGATGCCATGTTCAAGCGATCCATCGTATCGGGACTGATTGCCGCAGTGACCATCGTGCCGCTGCACGCGGCCGAAGCGCCGACCGCCTTGCGCGACGAGCTGGTGCAGACCACGCAGAAGCTGATGGACGCGCTACCCACAGGCGACAAAACCATCTGGGAAAAGGCGGTCACCGACGATGCGGTGATGATCGACGAGTTTGGCCGCGTCGCCAGCAAGGCCGAAACCATCGCCTCGCTGCACCCCTTTCCCGCCGGCATCACCGGCAGCATGGAGATGCGCGATCCGCACGCCTGGGTGCATGGCGACAGCGCCTTGCTCAGCGTGGAGCAGTACGAGCGCGAAACGTATTTTGGACAGTCCTTCGTCGTGCGCTATCGCGCACTGCTCACCTTCGTGAAGCAGGGCGGCGAGTGGAAGGTGGCCGGCTTCGAGGATGTGACCATTCCCACCGCGCCGCCGAAAATCGACGTACCAGGTCTTGTGCTGAATGATTACGCGGGCACCTATCGTTTCGCGCCGAATCGCGCATGGACGGTCTCGGTGGATCATGGCGTGCTCAGCTATGTCACGCGCGCCGGCGGCCCCGTCAATACCTTGCAGCCGGTGGCGAAGGACGTATTCATGGGCACGGATGACGAACGCAACCTGCTGGTGTTCCAGCGCGATGCCAACGGAAAAATCACCGCGCTGATCGAGCGACGCAAGTTCAACGATCTGCGCCTCAACAGGGAAGGCTGAGCGCGTCCCATCGGCGCACACTCCATTGACTCATCGCACGCAAGGAGCAGACGTGAATTCGCAACCAAGTGCCAAGGCGCCGCTCGAAGACCTGAAGGTGCCGGTCAAGCTGAAGCTCGCCGGGCTATGGACGAGCCTCATGTTCCTTTACATCTACGTCGATTACTTCGGCCTCTACCAGCCCGGCAATTTGCAGGACATGCTGAAGGGAAACATAGGCCCGCTCGGTCCCGCCACGCAGGGCGTTCTGCTGGGTACGTCACTGCTCATGGCCGTACCCAGCCTGATGATTTTTCTTTCGCTGGTGATGAGGCCGATGTTGAGTCGGGTGCTCAATATCTTCCTTGGCCTGGTCTACGCCATCATCATGCTCGTCACCATGCCGGGTGCCTGGACGTTCTACCTGGTGATGGGCGCCATCGAGATCGCGCTGTCCCTGCTTATCGTCTGGCATGCCTGGACGTGGCCCCGCCTGGCTACGGGTTGAACGATCGACGGCGAAGCCTCAGCCCGGCCAAGCCGAATGGAGGATGACGCTGCAGAAGTTGCCGCGATGGAAGTGCGGCTCCTTCAGGGCCATCACGTCGGCTTTGACATTGCCGAAGGTCGTGTCGGGCTTGTGGCGTATGCCCTGGTAGAACGCCTCGATGATGTCCTGCTTGAACTGCGCGCTGCGGGGATGCGCTTCCACCACGGTGGCGCGATCGCCATCGGCGACATTCGAAAAGCCCAGTCCGAGCACATCCATTTCCACGCCGGCGGTGAGCAGGGCGATTTCCGGGCGCATGAATTCGGGAATGCCCGGCGTGGTGTGCAGCGCGATCGAGGTCCACACCAGTTCGATGCTCTGCTGGGGAATGCCGTGACGGCGCAGGAAGTCCGCGGCCGCGTTGGCGCCATCCACTTCGAAGCGGTGGTCCGGGCTGCTGTGGGCAGGCATCAATCCCATGTCGTGGAACATGGCGCCGATATAGAGCAGTTCGGGATCGAAGCTGAGCTGCTTCTGGCGGCCGGTGAGTGCGCCGAACAGGAAGACGCGGCGCGAGTGGTGGTACAGCAGATCCGTTTCGGTGTCGCGCACCAGGTCGGTAACTTCCCGGGCGAGCTGGCTGTCCGGAATGGCAATGCCTGCAATCGTGGTCATGATGGATGCTCCAAGGTCGCCGGCATACGGCATGCCGCCTTCGCAGCCATTGGAACGCGAAATCCATCCGTCATGATTTGACTCAAAGTGGCAGATCATGCCATTTTGTGGCCAGGACGGACGCGTGCCGGAGGCGCCCATGATCCGCACCATCGCCATCCTTGCCTTTCCCGGCGTGCAGCTGCTGGATGTATCCGGGCCGCTTGACGTATTTGCCGAAGCGAATCGACGCCTTGGCAAGACGGTTTATCAGCTGCGGGTGGTGGGCACGTCCGCGCGTGCGATCGAAAGCTCGTCCGGCGTGCGACTGATGCCCGATCTGACCCTGCGCGATGCGCTCCCGCGCTTCGATACGGTGCTCGTGGCCGGCGCACCCGGCATGGCCCATGCGCCGACTCATCTCAATGCATTGGATTGGTTGCGGCGCGCAGCGAAGCGCAGTCGGCGCTATGGGTCCGTGTGCAACGGTGCCTTGGTGCTGGCGGCCAGCGGCCTGATCGAGGCGCGTCGAATCACCACCCATTGGGGCGTGGTCGACGTGATGCGTGAGCGCTATCCCCAGATCCAGGTCGAGCCCGATGCGCTTTATCTGCGCGATGGTCCGGTATGCACCGCGGCAGGCGTGACGGCAGGCATGGATCTCGCGCTCGCCCTGGTCGAGGAAGATCTCGGCCGCGAGGTGGCGATGCAGGTGGCCAGTGAGCTGGTGATGTTCTTCAAGCGTCCCGGCGGGCAACTGCAGTTCAGTCGTCATGGCGAAGCCGGGCTGGCGGGACATGCCGCCATCCAGGAGCTGCAGCGCTGGATTGGCGCCCATCCCGGCGAGGACCACTCGGTGGCGGCATTGGCGCAGCGTGCGGGCTTGAGTCCACGTCATTTCGCGCGCGTGTTCCATCAGGAAGTGGGCGTGCCGCCTGCGGAGTACGTGGAACAGGTGCGGGTGGAAGCGGCACGTCGACTGCTCGAACTGGGACAGGAACCGCCCAAGCGCGTGGCCAGCTTGTGCGGCTACGCGGATGCCAATGGGCTGCGCCGGGCCTTCATGCGTCAAGTTGGCGTGACGCCGGCGGACTATCGGCGCATGCATCGACCGGCTGCCGTCACTGAGGAGTGAACGACTCAGCGGCTGCGCGGACGATATTTCAAAAAGCGCAGCGTGGCGCTTTCCAGCTTTCTCGGTTGATGCGCCACCGACGCAGATACCAGGCGCTGCAGACTGCCATCCTTCCATCCCTCGAACGCCTTGGGGTGGATATACGACGTGCGGCAGACCTTGGGCGTGTTGCGCAGCGCGTCGGCCACCTCACGGACGACCAGGTTGATCGCTTCCTGCAGCTCGCGCTCGCTGGCCTCGGCCGGCATGGGCTGTTCGGCAAGCAGGCCGATCGCCATCACCGTACCGGCCCAGGTGCGAAAATCCTTGGCGGTGAAATCGCCGCCGCTGGCCTCGTGCAGGTAGTCGTTGACCATGCCCGAGTCGACGGCATGGCGCTTGCCGTCATCGTCGACGTATTGAAACAGGCGCTGTCCCGGCAGCTGCTGGACGCGTCGCAACAGGCGAGCCAGGCGTTTATTGCTGAGCGTCACGTCGCTCTGCTGTCCGCTTTTGGCGCGAAAAATAAGGTGCAGCTTGCCGGCTTCCGTGCGCAGGTGGCGCGAGCGCAACGTGGTGAGGCCGTAACTGCCGTTGTCCGTGGCATAAGCCTCGTTGCCCACGCGGATCAGCGTTTCATCCAGTAGCCGCACCAGCAGCGCCAACACCTTTTGCTTGGGCCAGCCGGGCAACGCGAGATCGAGACGAACGCGTCGCCGAATGCGCGGCAGTGCAGCCCCGAATTCGGCCATATGCGAAAACTTGCCGCCATCGCGCACGCGTCGCCAGCGTGCGTGGTAGCGATACTGCTTGCGACCCTTGGCATCGCGCCCGGTGGCCTGCAGGTGGCCGCGCGGGTTGGCGCTGATCCAGACATCGACATAGGCCGGCGGAATGGCGAGCAGGCGGATGCGATCGAGCACGCGTGCCTGGGTGACCCGATGCCCGCGGGCGTCGAGATAGACAAACCCCTTGCCCTGGCGACGACGACGCAGACCGGGTTCGTCGCCGCGCATGTAGACCAGGCCTTCGGACGCGGCATCGCGTTCGGGTCGGGTGGCTGCCTGTTGGGTCGCGGTCATGCGGCGAGGCTTTCACGGGCTGCGTGAATCGCCTGATTGGCTTTTGTGACCGGGGCATGGGCTTCGACTCGGGCGATGCCTGTGTAACCATCGTGCGCATGGATGAATTCGTCATGCCCAGGACGCTCAGCAAGGGGCGTACCTTCGTCTACCTGCTGCCATGGCGGGAGCAGGACCTGGTGAAAGTCGGCTACTCACGGCAGCCGCTGGTGCGCATGCGCAACCTGCATCGACGGTTTTTCGACGTATTCGATCTGGATCGCGGCTTGCTGCTGGAAACCGAACGGCTCGCCCAGGCGCGCCAGGTGGAGCGAAGCATCCTGTTGCGGCATGCCGAACAGCGTTCGCCGGCGCCGCTGGTCATACCTGATGCGGCAGCCGGTTACAGCGAATGGCTGCGCGGCGTCTGTCCCGAAGTGACTGCCGAGTTGCAGGAGGTGTCGGTCCGCGACGACCTGCCATTGCACACGCTCAAGGACTGGCTGCAACGGCGGTTCCAGAGTCAGGGCGACGGTCTCTACGAGTGGTCGCTGCGGATGCTGGAGGCCATCGAGTACGAGGCCTTCAATGTGCCGCGCGAACTGCAACGGGGCGAGGCGGCGCGTTCGCTGGCTTATGTGATGGATGCCTGCGAAGCGGTCGACGTGCCGCTGGCGGGGCTCTTTCCGGACACGGTGCTGGCGTGGCGAAGGCAGTTTTAGGCAAGACGCCCCGCTCGCAAAAATCCCACATCGCCGTGATGAATCCGGGCTTACGCTCCGCCCATGAAGCCCAACCGACTACGCCTGGAACGCAGCCTCGACGAACTGGACATCGAGGTGTCCTCGTTGCTGCAGGCGCATCCTTCGGCGACCGAATTCTGGCCGCGCTTCGCCGAGCTCGCCGACGAGCTGATGCAGCGCAGCGATCCGCTCGATCAGGACTGGTTGACGGCGCGCATCGGCGCCATGTTGACCACGCACGGCGTGCAGGGCTGCTATCCGATGTTCTAAGCGCTATTGCTCGACCTGGATGCGCAAGTCGTTGTCGCCACGTTCGCGGAAGGTCACCACGCGTCCGCCGATGCGTTCAAAGCCCAGGTCCAGTTGCGCGCCGCCCACTTCGAGGCCGTTGACGACCAGTCGGTCGATGCCTTGGGGCAGGCGCGGACGGCGCACGTGCACGATGCCGCGGCGTCCGTCGATCTCCACACCCAGACAGGCCTGCATCAGCATGAACATGGTGCCGGCCGCCCAGGCCTGCGGCATGCATGCCACCGGATAGGCCACCGGCGGCTCGCCCGCGCGGCGGGGGAAACCGCAGAACAACTCCGGCAGGCGCATGCCGAAGTACGTGGCGGCCTCAAAAGTCTCGCCGACCAGACGCACCACATCCGCGCGCTCGCCGTACTGCGCCATGCCTGCGGCGCCCATGGCGACATCGTGCGGCCATACCGAACCGTCGTGATAAGACATGGGGTTGTAGCGCGCCTGTTCGTTCGCCAGCGTGCGGATGCCCCAGCCGCCATCGAAGGCCGCCGAACTGAGCTGGCGGATCACCTGGCGCGCCCGCTTCTTGCGCGGCAGTCCCGTGTAAAGCAGATGCCCCACGTTGGAAGCGCGCACGCGGCATAGCGAATCGTCGCCGTCGCGGGCAATCGCGTAGTTGGCCAGGTCCTCATCCCAGAACAGCTCTTCCACCGCGTGCCGCATGTCGCTGGCGCGGGTGCGCCAGCGTGTCGCGCAGTCGCTGTCGCCGCGGTGCTCGGCCAGTTTCGCCATGCTGCGCAACGCGGCATAGACATAGCCCTGCACTTCGACCAGGGCGATCGGCCCCTGCGGAATGCGGCCATCGGCGTGGAAGACCGAATCGTTGCTGTCCTTCCAGCCCTGATTGACCAGGCCGCCCTCGGCACCGCGCGCATAGGCGAGAAAACCGTGGGCATGCGCATCGCAGGTGGTTTCAATCCAGCCCATGGCAGCCTTGAGCGAGGGCCATAGCTGGTCGATGAAGGCATAGTTGGCGGTGCGTTGCGCATAGGCGCCGGCCAGCATCACGAACAGCGGCGTGCTGTCCACGCCGCCGTAGTACAGACCGAAAGGCACTTCGCCCAGCGAGGCCATTTCGCCCGAGCGCGTCTCGTGCATGATCTTGCCCGGCGCGGAATCGCGGAATGCCGAGGTTTGCGTGGCCTGTCGACTGGACAGATAAGCCAGCACGCCGCGCGCCAGACTGGGATCCACCCATAGCGTCTGCAGGGCCGTGATCAGCCCGTCGCGCCCGAACGGCGTGGAAAACCAGGGGATGCCTGCGTAAGGGTAAGGGCCGGTAGGCAGGTCAGCTACCAGCAGCGCGATATCGGCGCGCGAGCGATCCAGCCAGTTGTTGAACAGGCGCGAATTGCTCTTCAGGCAGGCGCCACGATGGCGACGGCGGCGCATGGTGGCGCGCGCTGCGGCGGCGGCACTGCGGTAGCGTTCGCGTGTGGGTTGCAGATGCTCGTCGCCCACCTCGAGGTAAATCGAGGTGCTGCCCAATCGTGGTATGGCCAGCTCGAAGTCCGCCCGCTGCGCGGCGAGCTGATGCGGTTTTTCGGAAAACGAAATCACCGTGCTGCGCAACACCTCATCGAGCCCGCGATAACCGAGCTGGACGTGGTCGCCATGCAGCTGGGCGGGCAGTGCTTCGCCGCGCTGTTTGCGGGTCATGCCGCGCACTTCGAAGATGTCGCGAAAATCCGCATGGAAGCGCAGGCGCACCAGCACCGTCAGGTCGCTGTCGTCGAAGTTGTGTAGGTGGATCTGCTCGAACAGGCGGTTGTCCCACAACAGCCGCGTGCGTTGCACATGGATCACGCCCGCCGGCGCCGCCTTGCCGCCGGTGGGCGGCAAGGGCTCGTTGGTGAGGTCGGCGGTGAACAGCACGTTGTCGTGGCTCACCGCGCCGCTGAGCAGGGAAGGGCGCTCGCCGCCCAGTTCGAGAATCCAGTGGGACAGCACGCGCGTATCGTTGCGAAACATACCCTCTGCGCCGCCCAGCATGTCGCCGCGTGCGTCGCTCACGGCAAAGCTGTGCGCCGCCTTGAGCGCAAACATCGCCCGCGTTTCGCCGATGCTGAGGCTGTCCGTTATCTCATTGGGAGTAAACGCGTCTTCATTCATCCGCTCAGGTTCCTACCGCGCGAAGATCGGCCGACTCCATCAAGGCCTGGCGGTAGACCGTCTCGTACGCGGCCGCCATGACGTCGGCAGTGAAGCGTCGTTCGAAGACGCTACGGATACTCTTGCGGTTGAGCCTGGGGATGCGTTTGACGGCTTCGACCGCTTCGTCCTCACTGTTTACTATGAAGCCGGTCAAGCCATCGTCGACGACGCTGGGCACCGATCCGCAGTTCCATGCGATGACCGGTGTGCCGCAGGCCATCGCCTCGATCATCACCAGCCCGAACGGCTCGGGCCAGTCGATCGGGAACAACAGGGCGCGCGCGTTGCCGAGGAACGCCTCTTTCTCTGCATCGCTGATCTCGCCCACGTACTGCACCAGCGGATCGTCGAGCATCGGCGCGATATGCTCGTGGAAATACGCCTTATCCACCGCATCCACCTTGGCGGCAATGCGCAGCGGAATGCCGGCACGTCGCGCGATGGCGATCGCCCGATCCGGTCGCTTCTCCGGCGAAATGCGGCCGAGGAAGGCCAGATAGCCCTCGCCCGAGTGCGGGTGCGCACGATAGAGCTCGGCCGGAATGCCGTGGGGCACGGTGGCAAGCCAGGACGCATTCGGCATGGGCGCGCGCTGCTGCCTGGAGATGGAGACCAGCGGATACTGCGGCCAGCGCGCATAGGCGTCGGCCAGATCGGACAGATCCAGGCGGCCGTGCAAGGTGGTGATGGTGCGCGAGGCCACCGCTTCAAACGCCGGCAGGTGCAGCAGGTCGATATGGAAGTGCAGCACATCGAATCGATCGATCTGTCGCTGTACCTCGTGCAGCAAGGTCAGGTGCGCGGCGAGATCGGATTTCAGCGGCGATGGATCGAGCCGGATCGATTGCGCACGCGTGGCGCACAATCGCGCCCGGGTCTGGGCGTCGGCGCTGGCGAACAGGGTGACGTCGTGACCGCGTTTGACCAGGGCGTCGGTCAGATAGGCGACGATGCGCTCGGTGCCACCATAGAGTTTGGGCGGAACCGATTCATAGAGCGGTGAGATCTGGGCGATACGCACGGTCACCTCGCTGATGGCGGACGGCGCCGCGTGGCGTCATCGGTGGAAGGGTGCATCCATGCGGTAGGCCGGGCGACTGCGTTGATGCGCATCAGCCTGGCGGCTGCATGCGTCCAATCGGCGAGGCGGGTATCGCGGCGCTTGCGGTCGATGGTTTGCTTGCGCGGGGCGGTGTTGGTCCGTGCCTTCAACTTTGCGTGGTCGAAGGTGCAGCCTGCGTGGAGATGATGTTTGACGCCACCATTCTCGAAAAAACAACGGCCGCCGATTGCTCGGCGGCCGTCGCGTCGGTGCATGTGGGGCGCTGTATCAGGCCATCGCGAGAGTCGTGCCCGACGCCTTCGGCGTTGCGCCCTTGGCGGCGGGCGAGAGATCGGCAAGGCGATAACCGGCCGTCGGCAAGGTGTGCATCAAGGGGTTGGCAAACGGCTTGTCGATCGCGCGACGCAGGATGTACAGGTGCGAGCGCAAGGTGTCCGAATCGGGCAGCGATTCGCCCCACACTTCGCGTTCCAGGCGGGAGCGGCTGACCACGCGGGGCGATTCGCGCATCAGGATGGCCAGCAGGCGCAATCCGATCGGCGACAAAGTGAGCTCCTGCTCGGCGCGCGTCACGCTCAGCGTGCCGGTGTCGAAGGTGAGATCACCCACCGTGAGGACTTCACGCGACACCTGGCGCCGCTCACGACGGATGAGCGTGCGCAGGCGTGCTTCCAGCTCGCGCAGATCGAATGGCTTGCACAGGTAATCGTCGGCACCGGTGTCAAGACCGGCGACCTTGTCGTCCAGGGTGTTGCGGCCGGTGAGCATCAGGATGGGCGCGGCCAGCTTGTGCTCGGTGCGCAGGCGGCGACAGACCTCCAGGCCATCCATGCCGGGCAGCATGCCGTCGAGCACGACGGCGTCGTAGTCGTTGGACGAAGCCAAGTGCAGGCCGGTAATGCCATCGTAGGCGTAATCCACCGTATAGCCCTGGCTTTCCAGGTATTCACCCGTGGCCTGCGCGTTCTGGCGATTGTCTTCCACCAGTATCACGAAACCGGATCGACGTTTCTTGGCGTGCATGTCTTTGCCCCCACTGTGCTGTACGTGGTGAATGGCCGGATCAAATCGTTCCGGTCGTGAGCCACGTGTGAAAACCTCGTTGCCGCCGCTGGGTCGAGTCAGCTGGCGTCAGGATCGCCGCGGGCTCAGTGCACCCGCGCCTCCGAAGCGGTCGAGATATCGTCCGCATTGTTGCGTTTGAACACGTCCTTGGCGACATCCTTTTGCTTGCCGCTTTCCGTGTGCACGGAAATGAGGATGTTCCCCTCGCGGATCTTCGCGTCGTAGCGCTTGGCTTCGAACTCCGGCATGCCCAGACCCACCAGGCTGCCGACCACGCCGCCGGTGGCGGTGCCGACGGCCGCGCCGCTGAGTGCGGCCATGATCGGGCCGGCTGCGATAAATGGCCCGACGCCCGGTATCGCCAACGCGCCGACGCCAGCCAGCCAACCCAGTGCAGCGCCGACGCCCATGCCGGCGATGCCGCCCGCGGTTGCGCCCTCCGGCGCCTTGGTGTTGTGTTCGTGGGCGAAGTCCTTGGTGCCCCGGCGATCCGGCAGCAGGGCGGAAATATCGTTATTGGTGAACCCGGCCTGCTTGAGTTCCAGCAGGATCACTTCAGCCTGCTCCGAGGTGCGGGCCATGCAATAGACGGACGTTTGCATGCAGGAGTCTCCTAAGGGCGATGGATGGGCGGTGATACAGCGAGGATCAGTACTGCTCCTGATGGCAGCGGCGTTCGGTGGTATAGGTGGCGTTCTTGTCCTGATGCGATTTCTGCACCTGGTTGCCCACCACGCCGCCGGCAACCGCGCCGCCGACCGTCGCAAGCGTCTTGCCCTTGCCGCCGCCGACCTGGTTGCCGAGCACGCCGCCGGCGACGGCGCCGATGGCCGTGCCTGCAACGCGATGGGTATCGCTGGAATTGACCTGCTTCACCGGTACGTCTTCGCACACGGTGCGGGTTTGCGTCTGCGCAAACGTCGCACCCGTAAAAGTCATCAGGACGATGGCGAGAGTAGTGATGGCACGCGTCTTCATGCGTCGGTCCTCCGTTGGCATGGCAACGAGAATTACGCGCCAACAAGTGACCAGCCAGTCAAATTTCAATGGTGCAAGTCAGCTGCGGTTGCAGCAATCACAGCGGCGCGTACAGGCTGATGAATCGTTCCGATACGGCGCACCGTGAATATCGGTATTCACGCCGTGCGTGCACGCAGTTCAATCGCCAATGGCGAGGATGCAGGCGTCTACGCGGGAGTCGAACGATGATCGCCGAGAAATTCGTCATGTACGTCGCGCACGGCGAAGTGCCTGCGCCCACGCCCGATCCGGTCAAGCCGCCGGGGCCGCCCAGTCCGGTCGAGCCGCCCGCGCCCCCGGAGCCGCCGGTGCCCACACCCGCGCGTCCGCCATTGACCGATCCCGAGCCGCAGCCACCGCCGGTTGGCGATCCGGTGCCACCGGCGGAGCAGCAGCCGCAGATGTGATCAAGCAAAGCGACGGACGGCATGCCGTCCGTCGCAGGTCAACGAGATGGCAATGATTTACTGCACGGCGTGCTTGATCGCACTCATCTGATCATGGCCCTGGCGCACCGAGGTATAGGCCTGCTGGATGGATTCGCGGGCAGAGAGCGACAGCTTGTCGTCCTTGAGCGCTTCATCGTATTTGGCCTTGATGTGATCTTCGCCGCGTTCCACTTCCTCGATCACCGCCTTGTCGCCATGGCTCATGGAACTGCGCAGGCCGGTGAAGACGCGATGCGCCGAGGCGAGCACGGTGCCGTCATCGGCAGGCTCGCCGCCTTCGCGACGCACGGCCTCGCGCAGATGCGCGGCGACCTGGCGGCGCTCGGCGGCGCGGGTCAGGAAGAGATCGCGGAACTGGGCGTTTTCCGCATCCTTGGCCGCTTCGGCGTAACCGTCGACGCTGTCGATGGTGGTTTCGATCAGGCCGTTCAGTACCTTGATTTCGTGGTCGTGCTGACTCATGGGGAATAACCTCGTCGTGGGGTGTGCGAGGACGATGGCGGTCCGCTCGTGAGTGCACTGCCGCTCAAATGTGAAACATCCGGAGTGAGGCGCAGATCCACTTGTCGCATTAGGCTGACGTTGCAAGAGGGCTGTGCGCATCACGCGCAGCCGACATGTTCACGACGCGATGCATAACGTCGCGCCGCTACAACACAGGCGCCGAAGACTTTGGCCAGATGAGTCGCTGAGTCACCATGACCAAGAATCGCGACAACCTCGATAGCGATCTGGATCGACTGCAAGGCTATGCGCAGGCACTGGCCCGGAAATATCCGGAGCCGCCTTTGTTCTGGCAGGAATTCTCAGGCCTGGCGGAAGAAGTGCTGCGCAATGCTGCGCGCGACGATCACGATTGGGCGCTGCAGCGTATTCGCCGCATGGTGGCGGAGGTGGGCATGGGGGCTCCGCCGGCCAGGACGTGATCGATCAGGCCACGGCCTTGGCGGTTGCGTCGATGGCCGCAAGCAGTGTTCGACGGTCATACGGCTTGTTCAGATAGTGAATGCCCGATGCCAGCCATGCGGGATCGGGCACGGCCTCGCCCGAGGTCATCAGCACGCGCAGCCCCGGATGGGCCAGTCGCGCGAGGCGCGCCAGTTCCGCGCCGCTCATGCCGCCGGGCATGTTGATATCGGTAAACAGCACGTCAGGCTGGCCTTGTTTAAGCCATTCGCTAGCCAGTTCGCCATTGGCCATCGCATGCACGCGATGGCCCTGCGACTCCAATAACACGCTCGCAATCGTGCGGATGCCGTCGTCATCTTCGACGAGAAGAATGGTCAGGACGTGATCGGAGCTCATGGAGTCGCTTAGTGGACGAAAGGCTGTAACCGTTCTGTCTAAGGGCGTGAGCGTCAACGGCGTGTCAAATTTCCATACACATCGACCTTTTGCTCAGCGCCTATTCCCAAGCCCTGCTTGATCCCGGATGATGAATGAATTCAATGGGGAGACTGCCATATGTCGATTCTCAAGCCGGCAACCATCGACGCCATCAAGAACAACGAGCCTGCCTTGCTCGCAGGGTGGGTCGCGAACTTGGAGCAGGGTGGTTCGCTGTCGGATAACCGCATCAGTCGCGACGACGTGAGCCGCCAGGCGAAGGAATTCCTGGCCTTGCTGGTGAGCGCGTCGGCCACGGGCGATGCGGCCGACCTGTCAACGACCGATTGGGCGGAATCGCGCCAGTTCCTCGAAACGCTGTCGCGCAGCCGCGCGATGCAGGGCTTCGACTCGTATCACACGGCGCACTTCATCTTTTCGCTGAAGCGTCCGTTGTTTGATCTGCTGCAGAAGACCTATGCGAGCAATCCCTCGGTGCTGTCAGGTGAGCTGTGGGCCATCTCCGAGCTGCTCGACACCTTGGGCATGCACACCATTCGCGCGTTCCAGAAGTCCCGCGAAGAAGTGATCCGCCGCCAGCAGGAAGAACTGCTCGAGCTTTCCACGCCGGTGGTCAAGCTGTGGGATGGCGTGCTGGCCTTGCCGATGATCGGTACGCTCGATTCGCAGCGCACCCAGGTGGTGATGGAGTCGCTGCTGCAGCGTATCGTGGAAACCGGTTCGGATATCGCCATTATCGACATCACCGGCGTGCCCACCGTGGATACGCTGGTGGCCCAGCACCTGTTGAAGACCGTGACGGCGATCCGGCTGATGGGCGCGGACTGCATCATCAGCGGCATCCGGCCGCAGATCGCGCAGACCATCGTGCATCTGGGCCTGGACCTGGGCGGTATCGTGACCAAGGCCAACCTGGCCGACGCGCTGGCGCTGGCGCTCAAGCGCTCGGGCCTGAGCGTGACGAAGGCCGGGTAAGCTCATGGATCGCATTCCCATTCTTCGCATGGGTAGCTTTCTGCTGGTCACCATCCAGGTCGACATGCATGACCAGCTCGCCATGACACTGCAGGACGATCTCTCGGCCAAGATCAGCGAGACCTCGGCCAAGGGTGTGCTGATCGATATTTCCGCGCTTGACGTGGTCGACTCCTTCATCGGCCGGATGATCGGCATGATCTCGGGCCTGTCGCGCATCATGGATGCCGAGACCGTGGTGGTGGGCATGCAGCCGGCCGTGGCCATCACCCTGGTGGAACTGGGTCTCACCTTGTCCGGCGTGAGCACGGCGCTCGATGTCGAGCGCGGCATGAAACTTCTGCGCGAGCGTGTCCCGACGCAATGAGTACGCCGCGCAGTGGAACCTACGCCATCCGCTCTGAGCAGGACGTTGTGCTCGGGCGCCAGGCCGTGCGCAAGCTGGCCCAGGAGTGCGGCTTGCGCCTGGTGGATCAGACCAAGCTGGTGACTGCGGTCAGCGAGCTGGCGCGCAACGCCGTGATCTACGGCGGCGGCGGAGACATGGATTGGACGATCGTGGAAGAGGGTGCACGCAAAGGCGTGCAGCTGGTTTTTCGCGATACCGGTCCGGGCATCGCCGATCTGAAGCAGGCCATGACCGATGGCTGGACGTCCGGCAACGGCCTGGGGCTTGGCCTGGCGGGTGCCAAGCGGCTGGTCGATCAATTCGAAATACAGAGCGCGCCGGGAAAGGGAACGCGCGTCACCATCACCAAATGGAACTGACGCTGCCCGGATCGCTCGGCGTCGCCATTGCGATCGATGAAATTACCCAGGTCGGCCAGGCGCGCCGTTACGCGCAGCAGCTGGCCGATGAAGCGGGTTTCGACGATGGCGACGCAGGGCGTGTCGCGCTGGTGGTGACCGAGCTGGCCACCAATGTCATCAAGCATGGCCGTGGAGGCGCGGTCTATTTGCGAGCGGTCCCTGGGCGACGCACGCGCGGCATCGAGATCATCGCGGTGGACCGCGGACCGGGCTTCAGTCTTGCCCATTGCCTGCCGGACGGCTTCTCCACCGGCGGCACGCGGGGCATCGGGCTCGGCGCCGTGGTTCGCCAGTCGCAGGTGATGGATGTCTACGCCGATAGCCGCGGCGCGGTGGTGCTGGCCCGTTTCTATCCGCGTCAGCAGGCCGACGATGATCTGCGTTTCGGCGTGAGCCAGACGGCGTTGCATGGCGAAGCGTATTGCGGGGATGGCTGGGCGCTGGCGAGCAAGGGCACCACCTGGTCGTTCCTGATGGTCGACGGGTTGGGACATGGCGAAGCCGCAGCGTTGGCCGCAGAGGCCGCCGTCAAGGCCTTTGTCGCCCAGCCGCTGGCCGAGCCTGCGGCTCTGATGGCCGATCTGCACCAGGCCATGATGGGTACGCGCGGTGGTGCGGTGGCCTTGGCTCGCGTGGACACTGCCCAGGGAACGTTGCGCTTTTCCGGCATCGGCAACATCTCTGCGTCGTTGCTCACGCCGGAGGCCACGCGCGGCCTGGCCTCCCACCCCGGCATTGTCGGTGCGCAGTTTCGACGCGCCCAGGCCTTCGATTTCAGCGATATCATCGGGCAGTTGCTGATCATGCATAGCGACGGGCTGCAGTCGAGGTGGCGCATGGCGGATTATCCGGGCTTGTGGCAGCGGCATCCGGCGGTGATTGCCGCGGTATTGCATCGCGACTTCAATCGGATTCGCGACGACGCCACCGTCATGGTGATCTCCCTGGAGCGGACGCATGGCTGAATCCACTGAACCCCGTTCCGAGGCATCCATGCGCGAGGAGTTGGAGCGCTTGCGCGAGGAGTCGGAGTCGCTGCGCGCCGAGCTTGAGGAAACCAATCAGGGCGTGGTTGCGCTCTACGCCGAACTGGACAAGCAGGCCGAGCAGTTGCGCGAAGCCTCCGAGCTGAAGAGCCGCTTCCTGTCCTATATGAGTCACGAATTCCGCACGCCGCTGGGTTCCATCCTCAGCATCGCGCGCATCATGACCGACGAAATGGATGGCCAGCTTTCGGAAGAACAGCATCGCCAGGTCAAGTACATCTCCAACGCCGCGCGCGAACTGAGCGACATGGTCGACGACTTGCTGGACCTGGCCAAGATCGAGGCGGGGCGCATCACCATCTCGCCGGCCTGGTTCGACATGGTGGACCTGTTCTCCGCGCTGCGCGGCACCTTCCGTCCGATCACCGAGCTGACCGACGCCGACCTGATCTTCGAAGATCCCGAAGGCATGCCCAAGCTCTACACCGACGACCGCAAGGTGGCGCAGATCCTGCGCAATTACATCTCGAACGCCTTGAAGTTCACGCCGCGCGGCACCGTGAAAGTGTCGGCAACCCTGCAGGACGACGGCACCGTGTGCTTTGCCGTGCGCGATACCGGCATCGGCATCCCGCAAGACCTGCAGCAGGATCTGTTCAAGGATTTCAGCCAGCTGGAATCGCCGTTGCAGAAGCGCCTGCGCGGCACCGGCCTGGGTCTTGCGCTGTGCAAGCGCTATGCGGAATTGCTCGGTGGCCACGTCGGCATGGAAAGCAAGCCGGGCGAGGGTTCGGTGTTCTTCGTCGTTCTGCCGCGCACGCTCCCGGAGGCTGCTGCCGATGCCACGCCATAACCCGCTGCTGATCGTCGACGACAACGCCGCGACACGCTACTCGATGCGGCGCGTGCTCGAGCGCCACGGCTATCCCGTGCTGGAGGCAGGCACCGGCGCGGACGGCCTCGCCTTGATGGCGCAGCATGTGTTTGCCGCCCTGATCCTGGACGTGAATCTGCCCGATATCAGCGGCTTCGACATTGTCCGGCACCTGCGTAGCCAGGCGCCGACGCGCTTGCTGCCCGTCATCCACGTGTCGGCCGCGTCGATCGAAACCAACGATTTGATCACCGGCCTGGATGCGGGCGCCGATGCCTACCTGATCCATCCGGTGGACCCGGACGTGCTGCTGGCCACGTTGCGCACCTTGTTGCGTGTGCGTATTGCCGAAGATGCGCTGCTGGAAAGCGAGGCGCGCTTCCGCGAGATCTTCACCAGCGCGATCGCACCCATCGCGGTGATGGACTCGGGCCTGGTGATCCATGAGGCGAACGAGGCCTTCATGCGGCTGCTGGACGGCGCCGTGGACGACGGCAGGTTGCCCGCGGCGTTCGAGCACAACCAGGAAGATGCCATCGAGCAATTGCGCACGCATCTGTCGGAGCGCAAGCGCTGGCGTGGCACCTTCTCCATGAGTATTCGCGGCGTCGCTCGTTACATCGAGTGGCGTATCGCGCCGTATCGTGCGCCGGACCTGGGCCTGGTGTTTGTCGAGGATGTCACCGAGCAGTGGCGGCGCGAGCAGCGCCATGTGGCGGCCCTGGCCTCGGTCAATACCCAGCTGGCCCAGGAAATCGCCGAGCGCGAACGCACGGAGTCGCAGCTGCACCAGGCCATGAAGATGGACGCGCTGGGCAAGCTGACCGGCGGCATTGCGCACGACTTCAACAACCTGCTCACCACCATCATCACCGGCATCGACCTGATGAGTCGCCATGTCGCGGAGGGTCGCGTGGAAGGCGTGCAGCGCTTTGCCGATATGGCGCTGGGTTCGGCGCGCCGCGCCGTGTCGCTGACGCATCGCCTGCTGGCCTTTGCGCGCCAGCAGCCGCTCGATCCCAAGCCGGTGGACATCAATCAGCTGATGCGTTCGCTCGGCGACCTGCTGCGCCGGACCATCGGCGAGCATATCGAGTTGCGCTTCGATTTGATGGACGGCACCGGTATCGCCAAGGTCGATGCGAACCAGCTGGAAAACGCCATCATCAACCTGGTCATCAATGCACGCGACGCCATGCCCAACGGCGGCGAGATTCGCGTGCTCACCTCCACGGTCAGCCTGGAAGGCGACAGCGAGTTGCCCGATGGCGACTATGTGCAGGTGGCGGTGATCGACAATGGCACCGGCATCGAGCCTGAAGTGCTGGAGCGCGTGTTCGAGCCGTTCTTCTCGACCAAGCCGATCGGCAAGGGCACGGGCCTGGGGCTGTCGATGATCTACGGGTTCTCGCGGCAGTCCGGCGGTCGCGTATCCATCTGCAGCCAGAGCGGCGTGGGCACGGAAGTGCGGATCACCCTGCCGCGCGGACACTTGCAGGTGGAAGAGGAAGTCGATGCTTCGATCGACCTGGTGCAAGGGCAGGGCGAAAGCATCCTCATCGTGGAGGACAACACCTCGCTGCGCGCGCTGGCCCGCGAGCTGCTCTCCGATGCGGGTTATCACTGTACCGAGGCAGAGGACGTGGAGGCCGCGTTGCGCGCCCTGCGCGGCGATGCCGCCATCCATCTCCTGCTGACCGACGTTGGCCTGCCGGGCATGAATGGCCGGCAGCTGGCTGAGGCGGCGCGCGCATGGCGACCGGCGTTGCCGATTCTCTTCATGACCGGCTACGCCGAGCGTGCATTGACCGGCGAAGAGTTGCTCGACGAAGGCATGGACATCCTGATCAAGCCCTTTGAGATCGACCAGCTGCTGACCAAGGTGCGCGACATGCTCAATTGAGAGCGCCGACTGGGGCGTGAATGCGCACGTGCTGCGCATCTGTCCTTGCCGTGCAGCTAACAAGTGGCGAGCGCAGCTGAAGACGCATTCAGAAGAACGCCGTGTTTTCTTCTATTTTCACAGGGCGGGCACCACCCAATTCCTAAAAACGTCCTGTCGCAATTAGGCGGCTCTGGAGGATGTTATGGATAAGAATCGCGTTGAAGGCACCAAGCATGAAGTAAAGGGCGCTATCAAAGAAGGCGTCGGCAAGATCACCAACAATCCCGCCAAGGAAGTCGCAGGCAATATCGAAAAGAATGCCGGCAAGATCCAGAAGGAAGTCGGCAAAGAGCACGATCGCCAGCGCGACCTCGATAAGCACCATTAATTTGCACGTACTTACGCTCTAACAGGGAGAGCGGCGCTCGGCAGGGCGCCGCTACTCTTCAGCCCGGACTGATTTCCCTGAGCACATCGGCACAGCGCACGCCTTCGCTGGCCATGCGCAGGAGCAAAGCGCGCAGATGCTCATCATCGCGCCCGCAGGGCGTATCCAGGGCCAGATCCGTCAGCAGCACGATATTGCTGAGGATATTGTTGGCACGGTGGACGGCGCCCATCGCGGCGGTGGACGTTCCATTCTCCGTACCCAGGATCTGCCAGCACAGCAGTGGCCACATCAGCATGCGGATCTCGGCCAGCAACGCGATGGTATCGCTGACATCGACGTCGTCGTGGGTGAAATAGACACCCAGCGAACCGAATTTCATGGGGCCTTGCTGCAAAGCCACCGCAGCGCCGCCGGCAATACCCAGCTTCGCCAGCCAGGGGTCGCGGCTGAACATGCTGCGTTCGAGCGCAACCGGCGTGGGCGCGCTGAATAGGTGTTCGATCGTGCTGCCACCCAGCGGATACAGATCGCGCGACAGGGCTTGAGCACTAGGGCCATACGACGATGCGAGCGAGCCATGCGTGCCCGCGCCGTTGAGGCGCAATACCAGGCACACGTCGGCGCCAACCTGTTGCCCGATGGTGGCGAGCAGCCACTGCATCGCTTCGGTCGCCGAGGGCCGGCCGAACGCTTCGCCGATCCAGCCTGGGATGGCGCTGCTGAAGCTCGACGGCGATGCATTCATGGCTTGCCTGCAGTCACCGCGTTCGGTGACAGAGAGATCATTCGGTGCGCTCACGCGCTCGGCCAACAGGGTGTCCAAACCCTCCGTCCAGCTCACCAGCGTAGGCGAGCCCGCGCGCGCGAGGCTCGCTCGCCAAGGTGAACGCCCGTCCACGCCACGCCAAACGCCAACGGTAACACCGCCAGGCGCAGCGCGGGCGATACCAGTCCACTTCCGGCAAGCAGCATGCAGGCCAACACCAGCAGCAGATCCGCCCCCAGGCGCCTGCGCCGGCAATCGGCAACTTTCCTGAGGTAAATGGCCATCGCCTCGTCAAACGCCGCCCGTTCCCCGAGCGAGGTGACACTGCGTTCCCGCGTGGCCATCATGCGCATTCGCTTTCCCCCAGCCTGGCGCCCCTACGGCGCGTGAAGGCATGGTAGCGGCTGAGAAGGTGATGACCGTATCAAGAAATCGTGTGAATGGAATTGCGCGCTCTACACACCATAAAGACCCGATTGACAGCATCGGGCGTATGGGGAAAATCGCGGGATCAACGTTATGAAACGGTGATGTTTCCAGTTCGCTGGCAGCACGCCGTCCTCGCGTTGGCCGGTGTCGGCGATGTGTTCAAGGGGGTTCGATGGAATCGGTAGCCATGCGCTCGCGCATGAGGCGAGGCATCGTTGGCGGGTTCGCGCTATTGGGCGTGGCCTGCGTATTGATCGTGTTTGCCGTGGCGTCGAGTTTTCGCGCCGAACGGTGGGTGGAGCATTCGCTGGAGCTGCAGCAGAGCACCTGGGAGCTTTTCAGTCTCGTGCAGGATGCCGAGACGGGGCAGCGCGGTTATCTGCTGACCGGCGATCGCTCCTATCTCCAGCCCTTCCTCGAGGCCAAGGCGCAACTGCCCGAACGCGAGGATCAGCTGCGCCGCATGGTGGCGCTCAGCCCCGAGCGCGCGGCCCAGCAGAATCAGCTGTTCGATCTGATCGCCGCGAAGATGGATGAGCTGGGCCGCACCGTGCAACTGCGCGGCAACGGCCAGCTCGATGAATCCGCTGCGCTGGTCAAGACCGACGCCGGCCGCCAGCTGATGGTGCAGATACGCAGCGTCGTCACCGGCATGGACCGGGGTGAGCAGGACGTACTGAGCAAGCGCACCTCGGCCATGGATACGCAGCGCCTGCTGCTGATGGTCGCCATCGTGCTGGCGATAGGGCTGGCCTGCGCGCTGGCCTATATGGTGATACGCGAGGGCCGGCAGCACTCTCATGCGTTGCGACGCTCCGTGCTGGCGCTGGAGCAGGAAATCCAGCAGCGCGAAGAAGTCGAGGCACAGCTGCGCCAGGCGCAGAAGATGGAAGCGATCGGCCAGCTCACCGGTGGCGTCGCCCACGATTTCAACAATATGCTGGCCATCATCATCGGCAATCTCGAGTTGCTGATACGGCGGCTGCCCACGGAGGACGCTCGCCTGCAGGGGCCCGCCAACAACGCGCTCAACGGCGCGATGATGGCGGGGGAGCTGACCAAGCAACTGCTGGCGTTCTCGCGCCAGCAGGCGCTGCAACCCAAGCCCACCGACATCAATCTGTGCATTCGCGACATGTCCGCGCTATTGCGCCGGTCGCTGGGCGAAAACATCCAGATCGAGACGGTGCAGGCCGGCGGCCTGTGGCCAGCCTTTGTCGATCGCGCGCAACTGGAAAGCGCTATCGTCAATCTCGCGGTGAACAGCCGCGACGCCATGAATGGCTCGGGCAAGCTCACCATCGAGACGGCCAACACCGTGCTCGATCGCACCTACGCCAAGCAGCATCTCGAAGTCACCTCGGGCCAGTACGTGATGGTGGCGGTGACCGACACCGGTGCCGGCATGAGCGCGGAGGTGATGCAGAAAGCCTTCGACCCGTTCTTCAGCACCAAGGAGCTGGGCAAGGGCACCGGCCTGGGGCTGAGCCAGGTGCACGGCTTCGTCAAGCAATCGCACGGGCACATCAAGATCTACAGCGAGATCGGCGTCGGTACGACGGTGAAGATCTATCTGCCGCGCGACTTCTCCGAGGCGCTGGACGAGACGGTTGCGCCCCATCGTGAGGAGGCCTTGCTCTCTCAGCACAAAGTGCTGGTGGTCGAGGACGATCAGGATGTGCGCCTGTTCGTGGTCAATGCGCTGCGCGAGATCGGCTATATCGCGATCGAAGCCGGCGGCGCGGATGCCGCCTTGATGGCCCTGGACGAACACCCCGACGTCCGCGTACTGCTGACCGATGTGGTGATGCCCGGCACCAATGGCCGTCAATTGGCCAGCAAGGCCAAGGAGCGCTACCCCGAACTGATCGTGGTCTACATGACCGGCTATACGCGTAACGCGATCGTTCACAATGGTGTCCTCGACCCCGGCGTGCGCTTGATCAGCAAGCCGTTCACCATGGTGGACCTGGCGCGCGAGATGCTGGCGGCGATCAAGGACGGCACCAGCGAGCACGCCTAGCGGGAGCCAGGCGTTGCTGGGCGGGATTTCACGCGTGGCTCACCGCGGGCTCACGCGGGAGGGCTTTTGCTCAGGGTTCGTCTTTCGAGGAGCCCTGCCATGGCCCGCCCCATCTGGAACGGAACGCTGTCGTTCGGTCTGTTGAACGTGCCGGTATCCGTGATGCCGGCGGAGCGCCGCGTCGACCTGCATTTCCGCATGCTCGACAGCCGCAGCAATACGCCCATCCGCTACGAGCGCGTCAACGCCGACACCGGCGAGGAAGTGCCGTGGAAGGACATCGTCAAGGCGTACGAGTACAAGAAGGGCAGCTACGTGGTGCTGCGGCCCGAAGACATCAAATCCGCCTCGCCGGAAGGGCGCGAGGCGGTGGAGGTGGAGGCCTTTGTCGATGCCGCGGCCGTGGGCCCCGAATACTTCGAGAAGCCCTATGTGCTGGTGCCCGGCAAGAAGGCCGAAAAGGGTTATGTGCTGCTGCGCGAAACGCTGCGACGCACCGGCAAGATCGGCATCGCACGCGTGGTGATACGTACGCGTGGCTATCTCTCCGCGGTGATTCCCAAGGATGACAGCCTGCTGCTGGTGCTGCTGCGCTATCCGCAGGAGCTGGTAGATGTGGACGATTACGCGCTGCCGTCGGGGAAAACAGCCAGCTACCGCATCACCGCCAAGGAATTGCAGATGGCCGAACAACTGGTCGATTCCATGTCCGGCAAGTGGGAGCCGGGCGACTTCCGCGACGAATTCCGCGACCGCCTGCACAAGGTGATCGAGAAGCGCATGAAGTCCAAGGGCGTTGTGACGCCGATCGATGACGAGCCGTCGGCGCCGGAAGACGCCAGCACCAATGTGGTGGATTTCATGTCGCTGCTGCAAAAGAGCCTGGCGAGCAAGAAACGCACGCCGGCAAAGAAGGCGGCCACGCGCAGCAAGGCCAAGGAGACCAGCACTCCGCGCAAACGCGCCACGGCCAAGAAGACCGCCAAGAAAGCACCTGCCCGCAAGCGCACGTCGCGACGAACCGCTTGAATCTCGGACATGACGCAAGACTGAGCCGAACCCGACCTCGTCACGCAGCGACCACGCAGAACCGACGCGACCCGTATGGCGTGTTTTGCAGGATCGGCACCCACCAGTCAGGAGAGGTAGCGTCATGACACAAGCCAGAATCAAAGGTCGCAAAGTGGCGATGCTTGCCACCGACGGTTTCGAACAGTCGGAGCTGATGGAGCCCAAGCGCTTGCTGGAAGAAGCGGGTGCACAGGTGACGGTGATTGCCCCGGAAGGCAAGCAGCAGATCACCGGCTGGAACAAGAAGGACTGGGGTGACGATGTCCGTGTCGATGCATCGCTCGACGAGGCCAAGGCCGAGGGTTTCGATGCGCTGGTGTTGCCCGGCGGCGTGATGAATCCGGACAACCTGCGCCAGCTTCCGCAGGCGGTCGAATTCGTCAAGGCCTTCGGCAGCGCGGGCAAGCCGATCGCCGCTATTTGCCACGGCCCGTGGACTTTGATCAATGCGGGCCTGGTCAAAGGCCACCAGGTCACCTCATGGCCGTCCCTGCGCCAGGATCTCGAAAATGCCGGCGCCACCTGGGTGGACCGCGACGTGGTGACGGACGGTCAGCTCATCACCAGCCGGAAGCCCGCGGATATTCCTGCCTTTGTCGATGCGGTGATTAAAAGCCTGGCGGCCTGATCTATCTGCTTACGAGGACTTGGGCTTTTGCCGTGGGTTGTTTTGCGGCTCATGCGGGGTGTGCTCGTCGGGCATGTTCTTGCCCTTCGATGGCGTGGGTTGCGGTTCGGGATAGCCTGAGGTGCCCGGCGGTTGATGATGCGGGTCCTGCTCTTTCTTGTGTTTGCTCATGGCGATGGCCTTTGCGGGACGTATCCCGAGGCTGTCGCCTGGCTCTTCAAGAAGGCGTCGCGCTAGCGTGAGTGTTGCGTTGTGCGTTCAGGCCCGAGAATCAGTCGCGCTTGCGGGTCCTGAACGCGAGGCTGATGCGCGGGCCTAGCGGATGGGGCTGCTTGGGAATGCCGTGATCGTAGTGAAGCTGGGTTTCCCAGCTCATCAGCAAGAGGCTGCCGGCCGCCAGATCCAGGTCCAGGCGCCGCGCCGGCACATGTTTCTTGTTGCGGATGTGCATGCGGCGCGTCTCTCCCAGTGAGATCAGCGCAATCGGGTGACCTTCGTGCAGATCGCCGAGGCGGTCGTTGTGCATGGCCACGCTGTCGTGCTCGTCGCGATAGAGATTGAGGCCGATGCTGTTGAACTGCTCGCCGGTGATGGCGCGCACCTGCTCGAGCGCTTTGCCCAGGGGCTCGGGCAGATCCGCATCGTCGGCTGCAAAATGTGCAGTCAGGCGCGGCACATCGAGCTCGCGTTCGTACATCACGCGGCGCTGTTGCCGCCAGATCGGGCTGTCCAGCAGCAGCGCGTGCCACTGCGCCGCCTGCTCGGCGGGGATGACGTTTTCTTCATAGACGATCCGTCCGCTGGGGTCGTCCAGCAGCACCAGCGGGCCTTGGGAAAACAGCGAAAATTGCGTCACGGGCGGGCAGGGCAAAGAGCTTGGGAAAGGTCTGGAGATGGGGGCGATCAGCCTGAATTCGAGTGCCCCGTGCGGCGCTCAAAAAGCCCCGTCGTCCGTGGGTGGTTTCGCTCGCCGACTTGGCCACGCGCCCTCTTCGTCGGGGTTGTCGGTATCGAGGAAGGCTTCGGGCAGGTCGAAGGCGTCGACCTGCGCGGCGTATTTCTGCAGCAAGGATTCTGCACCGGCAGCCGCCTGCAGCGTGGCGAGTTCCTCGGCATAGGCGATCGGGAAAATGCAGGGCAAGCGCAGCACGCGCTGCCGACCGCAGGCCAGGATGCGGTCGGGTGCCGCGGCGTGCGCGGCCAGCATTTTTTCCATATGGCCGACACGGATCGATGCCTGGTTGGCCAGGAGCACCATCAATGCGCGCAACGGTTCTGCGCTGGCCAACAGCGCTTTCACGCCCTCGGCCAGCGAGCCGCCGGCACCCTCCGACGAGGCCTGGTTTTCGACAGGGACGATATCCAGATTGTTGAGGCAGGCGATGACGCCGTCCCCTTGCGCACCGACCACGACCACCACGGGCTGCAGGCGTGCAGCCAGTGCATCCCGCGCGACGCGTCGCACCGTAGGCTCGCCATCGATGGCGATGACCTGCCTGAGCGCATCAAGGCGACTGGCGCTGTCGGCCGCCAGGATGATGCCGCCCACGCGAAGTTCGCGGTGATTCATTGCCGTGTCCACACGTGGAGCAGACGGGCTTCGTCATCGACGGTGACGGGCGGATTGGCGATGTCCATGATGCAGAGTCAGCGACGAATCGCGTGGAGATTTTGTCAACGTGCCGACAAGCATCACATCGTCGACGAATCAGACAGGTCGATGGAGTCATCAGGCTTGCAATGGCTTAGACTGAGCTCGAACCCACTACGCAGGTATATCGATGGCTATTGATCTGAAGAACCTTACGCCCAAAGAACTGCAGGCTCTCATTGCGAACGCGAGTGCCCATATGCAGGAGGCACGGGTGGCCCACGTGCGGGCCATCAAGGAAAAGATCGATGCCCTGTTGAGTCATGCAGGCCTGAACCTGGACGACGTCTATCCCGCGCGCGGCAAGAAGGTCGCGGGCAAAAAGGGCAAGACCGGCTCGGTAGCGCCGAAGTATCGCGACCCGTCTGATCCATCCGTGACGTGGTCGGGACGTGGCCGCCAGCCGCTCTGGTTCGTGAAGGCGCTCAAGCGTCGCGGCGTGACCGAAGCGGATCTGCTGATTGACGGCGCTGCCAGCTCCGCTGCGCAACCCAAGCGCGCCAAAGCCGCCAAAAAGACGCCGAAAAAGGCCGTGAAGCGCGCGGTGCGCAAGACCACTGCCAAGAAGAAAGCCTAAGACGGCCTGATCGCGCTGCGGTGATCGGCCTCACCATCACCGCAGCGCGATACCTGCTCAGGTCAGCGTAACCGCCAGCGCAAACGTGATGGCCCAGAGCGCGAGCTGCAGCGCCAGCGCAGGCAGGATCTGCCGGACGCGACGACGTCCGGGGGCGGTGAACCAGAACATGATGGGAATCTGCCCGAACATCAGCAGCTGGGCGATGTGATCGGCCAGGTCGTTGACGTGGTGCGCGTGCAGTCCGTACCGCAACAGCTCGGATGCGATCATCAGCAAGACAGCCAGCGACATCAGCAGCGGGAGGGCACCGTCCCAGGCCCGCAACGGCGCAGTGGCTGCATGTTTATAGGCCATGGCAACACTCTCTTTGCCGATACGGCGCGACCATGCCCGCCCCATGTGGCAGGCGCATGACGGCCACCGGGCGCTGGCATCCGTCCACCGTGGCGCGTTGGCGATGGCCGCGGTTTGCTGCGGATTGGCCGGTTCCCTCGGCTCGCTGGATGGCTACGGGCCGAATACGGAACTTTCGCTCCGGTCGGCGTAAGCTCCGACAACTGCGGGCACCGTCGACGCGCGCCAGAACCCGCCCGACGCGCGTCCAGGCGGCCCACCGGACCAGGCTCATGCACCTTGGGTGACCGCTTTCGGTTTCCCGCCACGACAGGGGCATAGACGCCTGACGCATCGAAAGAACGTGTAGTGGGTTCATCCTCCCAAGGAGAGAGCGCATGTCAACCGAAGCAAAGTGCCCCTTCATCCATGCCGCCGGCGGCGGTACGACGAACCGGGACTGGTGGCCCAAGCAATTGCGAGTGGATCTGCTCGCACAGCACTCGAGCAAATCCAATCCGCTCGATCAAGGCTTCAACTACGCCGAAGCCTTCAAGAAGCTCGACCTGCCCGCGGTGAAGAGGGATCTGACCGCACTGATGACCGATTCGCAGGATTGGTGGCCGGCCGATTTCGGCCACTACGGTCCGCTGTTCATCCGCATGGCCTGGCATAGCGCCGGCACCTACCGCATCGGCGATGGCCGTGGTGGTGGCGGTCGCGGGCAGCAACGTTTTGCGCCGCTCAACAGCTGGCCCGACAACGTGAGCCTGGACAAGGCACGTCGCCTGCTGTGGCCGATCAAGCAGAAGTATGGCCAGAGCATTTCCTGGGCCGATCTGATGATTCTTGCCGGCAACGTCGCACTGGAGTCGATGGGCTTCAAGACCTTCGGATTCGGTGGCGGGCGCGAGGACACGTGGGAACCCGATCAGGACGTCTACTGGGGCAACGAGAAGACCTGGCTGGGCGGCGATATCCGCTATGGCAAAGGCAAGCCCGGTGACGAGAAAGAAGGCGTGCTGGTGGCCGAGCCGGAACTGCATGGCAGCGAGACCAGCCGCACCGATGGCGGACGCAATCTCGAAAACCCGCTGGGCGCCGTGCAGATGGGCCTGATCTACGTGAATCCGGAAGGCCCGGACGGCAATCCCGATCCGGCCGCGGCCAGTCACGATATCCGCGATACCTTCGGCCGCATGGCGATGAACGACGAAGAGACCGTGGCGCTGATCGCGGGCGGTCACACCTTCGGCAAGACGCACGGCGCCGGTCCCGCCGATCATGTCGGTCCGGAGCCCGAAGGTGCGGATCTCGAGCACATGGGACTGGGTTGGGTCAGCACGTTTGGCAGCGGTAAGGGTGCCGACACCATCACCAGCGGCCTGGAAGTCACCTGGACCAGCACGCCCACGCGCTGGAGCAACAACTTCTTCTGGAATCTGTTCGGCTTCGAATGGGAGCTCACCAAGAGCCCGGCCGGCGCCAATCAGTGGCAGCCCAAGAACGGTGGCGGTGCGGGCACCGTGCCGCACGCGCACGACAAGGACAAACGCATCGCGCCATCGATGCTCACCACCGACATCGCGCTGCGCGTGGATCCGGTGTACGAGAAAATCTCGCGGCGCTTCATGGAAAATCCGGATCAGTTCGCCGATGCCTTTGCCCGGGCCTGGTTCAAGCTCACCCATCGCGACATGGGGCCGCGCGCCCGCTATCTCGGGCCGGAAGTGCCCAAGGAAGAGCTGATCTGGCAGGATCCGATCCCCGCCGTCGATCATCCGCTGGTGGATGAGCAGGACATCGCCTCGCTCAAGCAGAAGCTGCAATCGTCCGGACTATCGGTCGCGCAGCTGGTGCAAACGGCGTGGGCGTCGGCATCCACCTTCCGCGGTTCGGATAAGCGTGGCGGCGCCAATGGCGCACGTATTCGCCTGGCGCCGCAGAAAGACTGGCCGGTCAATCAGCCCGACGAACTGGCGAAGGTGCTCAAGGTGCTGGAAGGCATCCGGGACGACTTCAACAAGGGCCAGTCCGGTGGCAAGAAGATTTCGCTGGCCGATCTGATCGTGCTCGCCGGCAGCGCCGGCATCGAGCAGGCCGCGAAAAATGCGGGCCATCCGCTCAATGTGCCGTTCTCGCCGGGCCGCATGGACGCCTCGCAGGAACAGACCGAAGTGGAATCGGTAGCCATGCTCGAACCGGTGGCCGATGGATTCCGCAACTTCCTCAAGGGCAAGTACAGCATCCCGGCCGAGCAGCTGCTGATCGACAAGGCCCAGCTGCTGACGTTGACCGCGCCGGAGATGACCGCGCTGATCGGTGGTCTGCGCGTGCTCAATGTCCACACCGGCAAGGATGCCCATGGCGTGCTCACCGACAAGCCCGAAACACTCACCAACGACTACTTCCGCAACCTGCTCGACATGGGCGTGGAATGGACGTCGACCTCGCACGATGTGTTCGAGGGACGCGATCGCAAGAGCGGCAAGGTGAAGTGGACGGGCAGTCGCGTGGATCTGATTTTCGGCGCGCATGCCCAGCTGCGTGCCTTGTCGGAAGTCTATGCGGCGCAAGACGGCAAGGAGAAATTCCTGCGCGACTTCGTGGCGGCCTGGGTCAAGGTGATGAACCTCGACCGGTTCGATCTCGCCGCCTGATCGATGACGACGCCCCGCCGGGAGCAGGTTCCCGGCGGGGCGTTTGTTTGTTCAGGGCGCGAGCTGCAGTCGTGTCATGTCGGGTCGCTCGTCGGATGGGTCTTCAGGATCGTGCCGCATGCGTGGGCACAGCGGCCGGCTGCTCTCTTCTTAACTTAAATATGATGTGTATCATATAAAAATCCACGCCACCCCAAACTTCGCCGCGGAAATCATCATGCTCACCTCCGACCCCGTCGTTATCGTCGCCGCCGCCCGTACGCCGCTGGGGCGTTTCCAGGGTGCGCTATCCGGTCTGGCCGGTCATGCGCTGGGCAGCATCGCCATGCGCGCCGCCATCGCCCGCGCCGGCGTTGCCCCGGACATGGTTGACGAAGTGCTGATGGGTTGCGTGCTTCCGGCCGGGCAGCGGCAAGCGCCGGCGCGTCAGGCGGCCTGGGGCGCCGGACTGCCGCGTGAAGTAGGCGCCACCACCATCAACAAGGTCTGCGGCTCGGGCATGAAGGCGGCCATGCTGGCGCATGACCTGCTCGCCGCGGGCTCGGCACGGGTGGTCATGGCTGGTGGCATGGAGTCGATGACGAACGCGCCTTACCTGCTGTCCAAGGCGAGGGGCGGCTATCGCGTCGGCCACGATCAGATCTTCGATCACATGATGCTCGATGGCCTGGAAGACGCCTATGAACAAGGCCGCCCGATGGGCGACTTCGGCGAGATGGCCGCCGAGCGCTACGGCTTTGATCGCGCCGCCCAGGATGCGTGGGCCATCGAGACCCTGCAGCGCGCGCAGGCGGCGGCACGCGAGCAAGCCTTCGCCGATGAAATCGCGCCGATCGAGCTGCATGACCGCACGGGTACCAGCGTGTTCAAGGATGACGAGCACCCGCAGCGCGTCTCCGTCGAAAAGATTTCCGCCTTGAAGCCCGCCTTCCGCGATAACGGCAGCATCACGGCCGCCAGTGCCTCGGCCAACGCCGATGGCGCGGCTGCCCTGCTGATGACGCGGCGTTCGATCGCAGAACAGCAGGGTTGGCCGGTGCTGGCCATCGTCAAAGGCCACGCCACCCATTCGCACGAGCCTGCGTGGTACACCACTGCGCCGGTACCGGCGATCCGCAAGTTGCTGGCAACGCTGGACTGGTCCATCGACAGCGTTGATCTGTTCGAAATCAACGAAGCGTTTGCGGTGGTGCCGATGATTGCGGCCAAGGAGCTTGGCATCCCGCGCGACAAGATCAATGTGCACGGCGGCGCCTGCGCACTGGGCCATCCCATTGGCGCCACCGGCGCGCGCCTGCTGGTGACCCTGGTGCACGCGCTGCGGCGGGCGAAGTTGCAGCGAGGCGTGGCGTCGCTGTGCATCGGCGGCGGCGAGGCCACGGCGGTGGCGCTGGAGCTGCCCGCCTGAAGCGGGTGCAGGACGGAAGCTGAGGCGGCCCGCGGCCGAGATGAAAGCTCGTTCATCTCGCGCCGGGAAACGAGCGGATTGCCCCGCTTTGGAGCAAGATGGCAACCTTCCCGCGCTCAACGGGTACTTACCGCGGACGCTTGCGCGTTACCCGGCCAGGCTTCCCTCTCCATCACAAGGGCTCCAAGCAATGAAACACTTTCTTGTCCGTTCGCTCGCCATCACCGCCCTGACCCTGGCGACGTCAGCGTTCGCGGCCGCCGGCCAGGGCGATGCCGCGCCCAGCTTCAACGCTCCGGCCAGCAAGGCAGGCAAGACCATCTCGTTCTCACTGGCCGACGCACTCAAGTCGGGGCCGGTGGTGGTCTATTTCTTCCCCTCGGCTTATACCGGCGGTTGCGATATCGAGGCGCATGAGTTTGCGCAGGAGACGGAGAAGTTCAAGGCCGCCGGCGCCACCGTGATCGGCGTGTCGGAGGACAGCATCCAGCGCCTCAACACCTTCTCGTCCGATCCCAACTACTGCGCCGGCAAGTTTGCGGTGGCCTCCGATCCGGACGGCAAGATCGCCCAGTCCTATGGCCTGAAGGTGTCTGCTGCCGATCCCAAGGCCGTCGACGTGCGCGGCGTGGCCATCGACCATGGCTTCATCGAACGCACCACCTTCGTGATCGGACGCGACGGCAAGATCGCTGCCGTGCTTTCCTCGGAATCCGATCACCTGCATCCCAAGGATCACGTGAGCAAGTCGCTGAGCGTGGTCGAGCAGATGAAGAGCCCGAAGGCTCCGTAAGCGCCATGGGTGCGCGGCCAGTGCCGCGCACCTTTCACCGCAGGGCCGCGGCGCTACGAACAGAGCGTCGAGGTGGATGCGCTTGCCACCCGCTTCAGTGAAAGGCGGTATGGAGTGCGGCCAGCAGCAGCGACTCGCTGAATGGCTTGAACAGGCAGTCGACCGCGCCGCGCTTGAGTGCCAGCGTGCGCACGCTTTCATCCCTGCTGGCGGTGATGAAGACGATGGGAATATCCCGCCCGCTTTGCGCCAACACTTGTTGCAGTTCGAGTCCCGACATGCCTGGCATGGCCATGTCCAGAATCAGGCAGCGTGCCGCGCCGACACAGTCCGAACTGAGGAAAGCTTCCGCCGACGGAAAGGCCCGCACCGAGTAACCAAACTCCATCAACAGGTCGGGCAAGGACTCGCGCACGGACTCGTCGTCGTCCACCACCGTAACCAGGGGACCTGCAGCGGTCACAGCTGCCTCGTGTTGCGCGTCGTGCCGGTGGTTGCTGTTTGCGTCGCCGGCTCATCCTGGCTGGCGCGCGGAATGGAAAACCAGAAGCTCACGCCCGGTCCGTCGTTGGGCGCGGCCCATAGCCGTCCCTGATGGCGCTCGATGATGGACTGGCTGATCGATAGTCCTATCCCCATGCCGCCGTCCTTGGTCGTATAGAACGTATCGAACAGTTTGCTCACGCCCTTGGGCCCGAAGCCCACGCCCGAATCGCGTACCGTCAGGCGTACACGGTCGCCGGTGTCGCGTTCGGTGCGGATCACCACCTGCCTGGGACGATCGTCCACCTCGCGCATGGCTTCAGCCGCATTCATCAGCAAGTTGAGGATCACCTGCTGGAGTTGCACGCGATCGCCCATCACCAGCGGCATGTCATCGAGCAGCTCGGCTTTCAACATCACGCGGCTGCTCTTGAGCGTGCTCTGCGAAAGCGCGATGACTTCACGGGTGGCGTCGTTCAAGTTCACCCACTCGGGCACGGTTGCCTTGTTGCTGAAGAGGGCGCGCACGCGGGTCATCACATCGGCCGCGCGATGGCCGTCGCGAATGGTGCGCTTGGCGGTGTCGATGGCTCCCTCGATGCATGGCGGATCGGCAGCCAGCTGGCGCAGGCAGGTGCTTGCATTGGTGATCACGCCTGACAGGGGCTGGTTGACCTCGTGCGCGATCGATGCGGTGAGCACACCGAGGCTGTTGATCTTGGTCATGCTCGCCAGCTCGGCGCGCAACGCGCCCAGGGTTTCTTCCGAAGTGCGTCGCTGGGTGACGTCTTGCACGGCGCCGAGGTACTCGCGTCCGTAGCGGCCTCGCGTGCTGTGGGAAACGATGTGTACGTGCTTGATCGAACCGTTGGGCATCAGCAGGCGTATTTCGTAGTCGTGGTCGTTGCCTGCCGTGCGCGCATCGATCCGCTTGTCGGTCAGCAGCGGCATGTCATCGGGATGCACGCGATCGGTAATCCGCTCCAGCGTGACGGTGCTGCCCTGGGCGAATCCAAAGATGCGATACAGCTCTTCGGAGAAGACGATCTCGTCGCTGTCCAGGCACCAGGAAAAGCTGCCGGTAAGGCTGATGCGCTGGCCATCGGCGAGAAATGCCTCGCTGCGGCGCAGCTTTTCATCGGCGCGCTTGCGGTCGTCGATATCGATGCTGATGCCATACCAGCGGATGATGCCGCCGTACTCGTTGCGCAGAGGATTGACGCGGAACAGAAACCAGCGGTACTCGCCGTCGCAGCGGCGCAGGCGGGTTTCGATCTCGCCGGGCTCGTGCGAGGCCAGGATGAGCCGCCAGGAGACCGTGAGGTTGTCCACGTCGTCCGGGTGGACGGCCACCATCCAGCCCCAGCCGAGCGCCTGCTCGGCATTGAGTCCGACATAGTCGAGATAGTGCTGGTTGAAGAACTCCGCCGAACCATCGGTGCGCGCCGACCACACCAGCGCAGGTATGGTGTGGATGGTGGCGTGCAGATTGCGCTCGGCGGTGCGCAGGGCTTCCTCCGGCCGCCGCTGGTCGTCGATATCGATCAGCAGATGCAACCAGCAGGCAATCTCGCCGTCGCCATCTCGCCAGGGCATGCCGATCACGTTGAACCAGCGGTAGACGCCGTCTGAGCGGCGGTGGCGACTCTGCACGTTGTAAGTGGAGCCGCTCTCATAGGCCTTGGACTGCGCGCCAAGGATGTAGGGCAGATCGTCCGGGTGCACGACATCGGACGGCTTGAGGCTTTTCAATTGCGAGAACGTCTTGCCGAAGTAATCGCGCGTGGCCTGGTTGATGCGCAGCAGTTTGCCCGTGCGCGTCGTGACGGCGGCCGGCACCGGCATGCTGTCCAGCGCAGCGCGCAAATCCGGCAAGGCTTTGGGCACGGCTTGTTCAAGCCGTTTGCGTTGGTCGATGTCGGTGGTGATGCCGCACCATTTTTCCACCCGGCCGGATGCGTCCGTCAGCGGACCCATCCGCAGCAGGAACCAGCGATAGTCTCCGTCGCATTGGCGCATTCGCACTTCGAGCTCCCCCTGGGCGCCGGCAGCCGCCATGGCATGCCAGCCCGCAAGCAGCGCCGAAAGATCGTCAGGATGTATCGCCATTTGCCAGCCCTGGCCCAAGGCCTCATCGAAACCCAGTCCCGTGTACTCGCACCAAGATGCATTGACGAAGTCCGCGCGTCCGTCGGCAAAAGCCGTCCACGCAGGGACAGGGAGCGCGTCGAAGATACGGTTCCACTCGTGTTGCACGACGATCTTCCTCGACGTTTATGCGCCACAGCTCCGAGCGTCGTCCATGGTACTTTGGTGTCGGCGAGCAGCCTCGACGCCTTGCGGGCCTGGGCAGATGGTGGCCGCTGATGCGTGACTCCAGCGTCGACTCGGGAGCGTGGATGTTGGGCTGGGCAATCGCTGGCCAAGCTCGCGCCACAATGTGTGGAGGCGATGTGACGGCGCCCGGCCCAACCAATACCAAAGCTCGATAGACGCTGCACGGGCGACGGGTGCAGCCTCGCGGACGGGTAGGGCAGCGGGCGCCCGTCGGCTTGCCGCGCTGGCGATGAGACGATGGCGCCGGCGCTACTGGGCAAGACCCAAGTAGACGTCCGTACCGCGACGGCGGGTGGCCAGCGTGCGACTAGGATCAAGGTCTGAACATGAAAGCAAACCAGCGCCTGCTGGCCTCCTTGGTGGTGCTTGCCACGGTATTCCTGCTGGCGACGCACGCGCGGGAACAAAGCGACGCGGCGGCACCGGCGCCGGGTGCGATCCACTTGCCTCGTGAAGGCAGCCTCCCGTCGCTCGATGGCGCCGTGGCATGGCTCAATTCGCCGCCACTGACGCCCGCGGCCTTGCGCGGCAAGGTGGTGCTGGTCGATATCTGGACCTATTCGTGCATCAACTCGATACGTCAGCTCCCCTATGTGCGCGCGTGGGCGAACAAGTACCAGAAACAGGGCCTGGTCGTGATCGGCGTGCACGCCCCCGAGTTTGCGTTTGAAAAAGACCCCGACAACGTTCGCCAGGCGGTGAAGGATCTGCGCTTCGGTCCACCCCTGATCACCGCGATCGATAGCCAGCACGCGATCTGGAACGCTTTCAACAACGAGTACTGGCCTGCGCTGTACTTCATCGATGCCAAGGGCGCGATACGCCATCACGTCTTTGGCGAAGGCGAGTACGACCAGTCCGAGCGGGTCATCCAGCAATTGCTGGTCGAGGCCGGTGCCACGCAGGTGAGCCACGACCTGGTGACCGTCGATGCGCGCGGCGTTGAGGCCGCTCCCGACTGGGACGATGTGAGATCGCAGGAAACCTATATCGGCTCCGAGCGCCGCGAGAATTTCGCCTCGACCGGCGCCAGTCGGTTCAGCGAGCGCAATGTCTACGCCAGGCCATCCCTGCTGAATCTCAACCAGTGGGCGCTGGTAGGCGACTGGACAGTGGGCAAGCATTCGGCCGTACTGAACAAGGCCCAGGGACGCATTGCCTACCATTTTCATGCGCGCGACCTGCATCTGGTGATGGGGCCGGCAACGCCAGGCACATCGGTGCGCTTTCGCGTGACCATCGATGGCAAACCGCCCGGCGCCGCCCACGGTGTTGACGTGAACGAGCAGGGCGAAGGTACGGTCACCGGGCCGCGGATGTATCAACTGATCCGGCAGCCCTTGCCGATCTTCGATCACGAGTTCGCGATCGAGTTTCTCGATCCGGGCGCCGAAGCGTTTGTGTTCACCTTCGGCTGAATCGTTTGCTGCATCCGCCAAGAGGAACGCCATGAAGCGCACCGGTTCGACCGATGACATCGACGTCCGCCGCCGCCAGCTGGTGGGTGCCGCGGCTGTCACGCTGGCTGCCACGCAGCTGGGCGTGGCGTCGCTGAGCCATGCGCAACAGGGCAGCACGGATCCCAAGATGCAGGCGCCGGCCAAGGCAGCTGCGCACACTTCGTTTGCGCCGCTCAAGCAGGTCAAGGCGGGCGATCTGAGTATCGGTTATGCCGAGGCTGGCCCCGCCGGCGGACCGGTGGCCTTGTTGCTCCACGGCTGGCCCTACGACATCTACAGCTTCGTGGACGTGGCGCCCTTGCTGGCCGCGGCGGGCTATCGGGTGATCGTTCCCTATCTGCGCGGCTACGGCACCACCCGTTTCATTTCTGACAGCACCATGCGCAACGGCGAGCCGGCGGCGCTAGCGGTCGACATCGTGGCAATGATGGATGCGCTCAAGATCAAGCAGGCGACCATCGGCGGCTTCGACTGGGGTGCACGTACGGCCAATATCATCGGGGCGCTGTGGCCGCAGCGTTGCAAGGCGATGGTATCGGTGAGCGGCTATCTGATCGGCAGCCAGGCGTCCGGCAAGACGCCGCTGCCGCCCAAGGCGGAGCTGCAATGGTGGTATCAGTTCTACTTCGCGACCGATCGCGGCAAGGAGGGCTACGACAAATACCGGCACGACTTCGCCAAGCTCATCTGGCAACTCGCCTCGCCCAAATGGAATTTCGACGACGCCACCTTCGAGCGGTCAGCCGCCGCCTTCGACAATCCCGATCATGTGGCCATCGCGATCCACAACTACCGCTGGCGTCTCGGGCTGGCCCAGGGCGAAGCGAAGTATGACGAGTATGAGCAGAAGCTCGCCGCCGCTCCTGTCATTACGGTGCCCACCATCACCATGGAAGGTGACGCCAATGGCGCGCCGCATCCTGATCCCAGCGCCTATGCAAAGAAATTCACCGGCAAGTATGCGCACCGCGATATCGCCGGTGGCATCGGTCACAATCTTCCGCAGGAAGCGCCGGAGGCCTTTGCCAAGGCGATGATCGATGTCGATCACCTGTGAGTTGTTGCCGCCGGCTATTCGATTGAAATGGCCAACTCCGCCGGGCGCGGAGCTCGCCACGGCTTGCGTGGAAGATGGAGAGAGGGTCACGGGTTTGCTTTGGACGAGAGGCTGCCGACCGCATGCACGATCGCCACCGCCAGCAGATTGATGATCAGCGCCACCAACCCCGTATACAGCGAGACCGAAAGCGATCCCCACGCGTAGTGATGGATCGGCTTGAGTCCATCCGACCAGATCAGCCAGGTGCCGCTGGCCATGCCGGCGATCCACCCGATCAGCAGGCAGCGCGCGGCGACACGCGAGGCGAACAGGCTGAACATCAGTGCAGGGAAGGTCTGCAGGATCCACATGCCACCCAGCAATTGCAGGTCCAGCGCAAAATGCGTGGGCAGATACAGGATGGCCAGCAGCGCGCCCACCTTGACGACCAGCGACGCGATCTTCGCAACACGCGCTTCCTCTTGCGGGCTGACCGCCGGATTCACATAGGCCTTCCAGAAGTTGCGGGTGAACACGTTGGCCGCGCCAATGCTCATCACCGCGGCGGGCACCAGCGCCCCGATGCCGATGGCGGCGAAGGCAAAGCCCGCGAACCAGCTGGGGAACAGCGCCTTGAACAAGGCCGGCACGACATCATTGTTGCTGGCAAGCTTCAGATGAGCGGCATGCCCCATGTAGCCGAGCAGGGCAAGCAGGCCTAGCAGCAAGGTATAGGCCGGCAAGAGCATCGCGTTCTTGCGGATGGTGTTCGCGCTCTTGCTCGCAAAGATCCCGGTCAAGGTGTGCGGATACATGAAGGCTGCCAGCGCCGAACCCAGTGCCAGCGAGGCATAGGGCATGAACTGGGCCGGATCCAGCAGGATGCTGCCGCTGCCCTTGTCCTTGAATGCCTGCGCGGCGGCATCGAAGACAGCGCCATAACCGCCCAGCTTGCTGGGAATGACGGCCACCGCGGCGATCACCGCAATATAGATGAGGATGTCTTTGACGAAGGCGATCAGCGCCGGCGCGCGGATGCCGGAGGAGTAGGTATAAACGGCAAGTATCACGAACGCGATGATCAGCGGAATTTCGCCATTCAATCCCAGGGCGGCAAACACGGTCGCCATGCCCACCAGCTGCAACGCGATATACGGCATGGTGGCGATGACGGCGGTGATCGCCACCGCCAGCTCAAGCGCACGCGAACCGAAGCGGCCATACACCACATCCGGCGCCGTGATATGGCCGTGTGCCTTGGCGTTGCGCCACAGCACCGGCATCACGGCAAACACGAACGGGTAGACGATGATGGTATAGGGCAGGGCAAAGAAGCCGTAAGCGCCGACGGCGTAGACCAGCGCAGGCACGGCAATAATCGTATAGGCCGTATAGAAATCGCCGCCGACCAGAAACCAGGTGATCCAGGTGCCGAAACGGCGACCGCCCAGACCCCATTCATCCAGGTTGGTCGGTTCGGACGATTGCTTCCAGCGCGCGGCCAGAAAACCCATCACGGTGACGAGTGCGAACAGTGCAGTGAAGACGCCGATGGCGACAAAGTCGGGCTCAGTCGTCATGACGCGATTTCCCATAGACGATCCAGAGCAGAATGACCGTGATCGGCACCCATAGCAGCTGGTACCAGTAGAAGAACGGAAAGCCCAACAGCGCGGGCTCGGCCTTGTTATAGAACGACACCCAGAGCAGCCCCAGATAGGGCAGCAGCAGTAGCAGGGAAATCAGGCGAGCGCGATCACGAGCCATGCAAACACCTCATCGGGGGCGGCCATCGCTGCGTCCTTTGCACCGATAACCGCGAATGCCATGCAGCTGCCTTCCACTCTATGACGCCATGCGCAAGGATCGAATAGCCACGAATCGATAGTCAGTCTTCCGTGAGCAGCAACAATCCCGGTGCTCCGCCACGCAGCCTCAGGCCTGCGCCATGCGCATGCGGTGGCGATCCAGAAACTGCAGGGTGAGATCGGCCACTTGCAGCACCTTGGTATCCATCGCGAAATGGCCGGCGTCCAGCAAGTGGACCTCCGCCGATGGAACGTCGTTCTGGTAAGCCCAGGCACCGGGTTCGACGAACGACGGATCGTATTTTCCCCACAACACCAGCAAAGGCGGCTGCTGTGCCTTGAGATAAGCCTGCCACTGCGGATACGAGGCCACGTTCGTTCGGTAATCGTAGAAAAGATCTTCCTGGATGCGGTCCTGGCCGGGTCGGTTCAGGAAGGCGGATTCGTCGGTCCACAGATCCGGGTCGTACAGTTCGGTGTGGGGATCGGTTCCGAGGTGACGTTGTCTGGCTGCCTCGAACGAGATCAGATTCGCGCGCAACTTGTCGGCAAAGGCATGTCGGTCGGCCCAGTATTGACGACGCGTTGCCCACAGTGGCCCGAGGCCTTCTTCATGCGCCACGGCATTCTGGATCACCATCGCGTGGATGCGCTCGGGATGCATAAGCGCGAGCCGAAATCCAACCGGGCCGCCATAGTCCTGCATGAACAGCGTGTAGCGTTGCAGGCCCAGTTGCTTGGTAAACGCTTCGATGACCGACGCAAGATGCCCGAATGTATAGGCGAAGATGGCGGGGTCGGGCGCATCGGAGTGTCCGAAACCCGGATAGTCGGGAGCAATCACGTGGTATCGCACCGCGAGCATCGGTATCAGCTTGTCGTACATCCTCGACGACGACGGAAAGCCGTGCAGCAGGAGCACGCCGGGTGCGCTCTTGCTGCCGGCTTCGCGATAAAAGAGGTTCAAGCCTTGGACCTGAACGCTCTGGTACGTCGTCATGGCATTCACTCGTGTGCTGATCGCGCTCTGTGTGGATCAGCAAGCCGAGTGATTAGACGCGATGCGCCGTAAAGCTTACGTCGATGCGATGCGCACGTCCGTCGACCGCTCGCTCAGCGTCCACAACCGTTCGGCAGCCGCGGGATCGGTCGCCCACGGGCGAACACCGCTCGACAAGGTCGCCTGACCTGCCTCGGTGGCCTCGGTGTCGGGTGCAAGTTCAGCAATATCGCAGTCCTCGCAGTAGACGCCGCCCAGGCCATCCAGTTGCGCACTGGTGGCTGCCCATACGCTGGTCGCCGCGCCTTGCGCCACGCTCTTGAGGCCCAGCGAGAGGTCGACCACCGCCTGGCCGTGTTCGTCGATGGCGCCGATCTTCCGCAGTTCTTCCGCGCTCATGTGTCGGGCCAGGTCGGTGACGATGCGGCCCGGATGGACGGAGAAGGCGCGCACACCGTGGGGCGCACCGCGCGTATCCAGGCCCACGGCGAACAGCGCGTTGGCCGTTTTGGATTGGCCGTAGGCGATCCAGCGGTCGTACTCGCGACATGACGCGCGCACCCGCCGCGCGCAATGCGCGCGCTGTCTCGGTGCCGATGCCCGAGTAGCCACCGGTGACGATGGCGGTCTTGCCGGTAAGGTCGATGCCGGCCAGCACGTCCTGCGCCGTGGTGGCCGCGGAAAAGCCGGTATGGATGGGGGCTTGCAAGCTGGGCATGGGGAGGGTTCCGGTGAAGGTGACGCCTAGTCTAGACATCGCGCCTCGTACGATGAATGCTTGAAAATCCCTGATACATGCCCAATCGTTCAGGCATGCTCAACGATCCGCTTTCCGATGTGCTCAAGCTGGCGAATGTGCAATCGCTGGTGACCGGCGGTTTTATGGCATCGGGTCCATGGGCGATTCGTTTTCCTGCGCCGGGCAAGCTCAAGTTCTTCGCGGCGGTGCGCGGCGCCTGCTGGTTGCAGCTGGAAGGCGAGGCGAGTCCGTTACGGCTGGAGCCGGGCGACGTGATCTTGCTCGCCCTCAGGCGCAACTTCGTACTGGCGAGTGATTTGACAGCAACACCACGCGCCTCGCATGAGCTGTTTGCAAATCGCAGCGAGCCGATGGTGGCCGTGGATGGGGTGAATATTGACGAGGCCGAGGTGGTGCAGATCGGTGGCCATGTGCATCTGCATCCTTCCTACGGTGCCTTGCTGTCGGATGTGCTGCCGCCGTATATCCATGTGCATGGCTCGGCGCCGGAGGCACAGGCCTTGCGCTGGATCCTCGATCAGTTGCTGCGCGAGCGCGCCGACTTGCCGGGCTCGGGCCTGGCCACCATGCAGCTGGGCTATCTGCTGTTTATCCAGGTCTTGCGTGCGCATCTGGCGGCAGGCGGCGCGTTGCGTGCCGGCTGGTTGCGGGCGGCGACGGACGCACGTCTCGCGCCGGCTCTGCGATTGATCCACGGCGAACCCGGGCGCGCCTGGCGACTGGATCAGCTCGCGCGTGCCTCGGCCATGTCGCGCACCAGCTTTGCGACGCACTTCAAGGCGGTGGCCGGCGAAGCGCCGCTTTCGTATCTCACGCGCTGGCGCATGCGACTGGCCGAGCAGGCGCTGCGTCGCGGCGATGCGCCGGTGGCGGCGCTGGCGCAAACGCTGGGCTATGCCTCGGAGAGTGCGTTCAGTCATGCGTTCAAACGCGTGGTCGGTCTTTCTCCGAGGCACTATGGCGAACAGCTGCGCGATATGGGCGAAGACAACGTTGCCCAGGCCGCAGTAGCCGTCGACGGGCTATAGATATCCGCTCTATGCCTCGGTGCGTACCTTGTGCGGCGGGCCAAGATAGGGAAACTCGCTGAGCAGATCCTTGTGCGGTCCCACCTTGTCGCCCGGCACCTTGCCGTTGGTGATCAGCGGCAGGAACACATCCATCACATCGTCGGTCAGGCCTCTCCCGTTGCGGGGGTAGGACGCCGGTTGTTCGGGATCGTAGCGAAGGATGTCCGGCAGCAACGAGCTCGCTACACGTTTGGCCTCTTCCGGGGTGTAGCCACCGGTGTGTTCCAGCGAGTGCGCAAAGGTGGGAATGAAGCGGGCGTCCTCGGCCGGTTCGCTGGCGAGATAGAGACTCTTCTGATCGCCCGCGAGAAAGACTTCCTGCGATGGGCGCGCTGCACGATCGGCTTGCACCCAATGTCCATCCACCCGATTGAGCGTGCGATGCCACAGGCCCAGCTGGCCCGTGCCGAGTGCGGTGTTGGGCACTTCAATCACGATGCTGCATACATCGCCCTCGGTAAAGAAGTCGTCGCCGGTGAACTGGAAATTGTTCAGCGCGCCGCGCGTGTCGAAGAAGAAGGGATCGCTGCGCCAGCCGGCAAAGAAACGGTACTCGCCAGCTTCCGTCACCACAGCCATGGGCCCTGTCGACACTGGCGCCTCCTCGACGATCAGCGTGCCGCTGTCGCCGATGCCCGCAGCCTGCGCGCCCTCAAGTCGGCGCAACGTGGCGGCCAGGGCCCAGCCTTTGCTGGAGAAGAAGCGCACCTGGTACGAGATATTGGCGACGGCATCGCCGTCGGTATCGATCTTCAGTTCATAGATCGCATCCGCCGAGAAAGGCTCGTTGGTGGTGGGTCCTTCGGGATTCACGCCTACCGACGGATGCACGTTCATCACCAGGATGGACTTGTCCGAGCTTCCTGGTTTGGGGAAGGCATACAGGTCGGTGAGATTGAGGCGGGCATCGCCATGGGGAAACCCGAAGTCCGGGCCGGGATAGTGGTGCGACATGATTGACCGCCTGTGCGTGATGGAGGGATGCATGGCGCTGGCCGCGCCGATTCATCAGGCGCATGCGTCTTCATGACGACATCAGGGCGTATCGCACGCACGCAAACGAACCACTGGATGCTGCGCTGCGTGCGCAGGGCAAGCAATTATGCGGAAGTATGGGTTGCGGTGGATGTCAGGGGCAGCTCTAGTAGGGCGATGCACTCCGCGCACAGCCCATGCCGACATCTCCCCGAGACTCTCCGACCAGGCGTCGCACACGCCCAGGGTATCGGCATTCGCAAGAAGCTGCATTTCATCTATGCCGTGCTGATTGTCTTCAATGTAGGTGCGTGGATCTGGGCGATTGCCGCCCTGCATGCGAGACCGTCGTTGCTTGGCGTGGCCTTGCTGGTCTATGGCCTTGGCCTTCGTCACGCCATCGATGCCGACCATATCGCCGCCATCGACAATGTCACGCGCAAGCTTATGCAGGCGGGACAACGCCCGGTGTCGGTGGGTTTCTGGTTTGCGATGGGGCATTCGACCATCGTGGTGCTGGTCACAGTGTGCGTGGCCTGCGCGACGCGTTCCCTGGCGGTGTTCCAGCATCTGCGCAACCTGGGCGCGGCGATTGGCACGTCGGTGTCGGTGGCCTTCCTGCTCGCCATCGCGGTAATGAATCTCGCCATCTTCCTGTCGATCCACAAGAGCTATCGGCAATATCGCAACGGCGGCGTATATATCGAGGAGGACCTCGATCGGCTGCTGCATCAACGTGGCTTTCTGGCCCGTATTTTTCGGCCGCTGTTTCGCCTGGTGGCGCGCAGCCATCACATGTTTCTGCTCGGGCTGCTGTTTGGACTGGGGTTGGATACCTCAACCGAAATAGCGATGTTCACGGTGTCCGCGCAGGAGACGGTCAAGGGCGTGTCCATCATGGCGATCCTCGTATTGCCCGCTTTGTTTGCCGCCGGCATGTCCCTGATCGACACCACCGATGGCGTGGTGATGCTGGGCGCGTATGACTGGGCATTTGTGCGGCCCCTGCGCAAGCTCTACTACAACATGACCATCACCCTGGTCTCCGCCCTGGTCGCGATCATCGTGGCGGGCACCGAGGCGATGGGATGGCTGGGCGAAACGTTTCGCTGGCAGGGCGCGGCGTGGAAGATCATCGGCGCACTCAACGACCACACCGACAGCCTCGGCTTTGCCGTGATCGGCATGTTCGCCCTGGCCTGGACGTTGTCGTATCTGATCTATCGCGCGCAGCAGCCAGCGGGCGTCGAGCTGCCACTACGCAAACGCTAGTCGCTCAAGCGGATGCCCTGAACGTCACCACCATTACATCGCGATGCGCGGCTTCGTCAGCCACCAGCGGTCGCACCGGTGTCACGCCGTGGAAAACGCTGGGGTCGTGGATCAACGCCGCGTCCAGCGGATGGGTGAGGGTGAAGTCGCCAAGCAAACGCCCATCCGGCGCATGGATGGTGGTGGTGCCGCTGGCGATATTGTGGCGATCGATCAGCAGCACCAAGACATAGTCGACGCCATCGCGATGACTGCCCTCCGGCGTGGGCTCACCCGCGGCATCGCGGGTGGCCTCGATGCGGAATTGATGCACTTCGATATGCCAACGAGGCACAGCTGGTGCGAGCGAGCCGAAAAACGCATGGCAGAAGTCGAGAATGCAACGCATGCTGGCGCCCGCGACGATCGAGGGAACGACCGGCTCGAACCATCGTTCGATATCGCCCTGCAGCGCGTTGTACTGCAGCGCCTGAAAATGCGCTTGATGCGCTTCCGGTCTGACGCCCTGTGCCGTGGCAGAGAACGTCGCGTGCCGACGGCGGCGGAAGCGTCCCTTCGCGGCCAGGTAGGGGTCCGGTTCCAGCTGGTTCCAGCTGTCCACGAAGGCCGGCCAGTCCGACAACGCGCCTACTGCAGTCAGCAGCGGCTGCATGCGGTCGGATGCCGCAAAGGCGAAACCATCGCGGCTGACTTCAGTCAGGAGCGTCGATACGGGCAGATCGGCGGGATTGAGCATCCGCCCATGATAAGTGATCCGGGCATCCGCACCTACCGTGTGCTTCCCGCGTCAGGCGTCCTGCAAAACGTTCATGCCCTTGATCACCGCGGGACGCGCGGCAAGCTGCGTCATCCAGCGATCCACGGCCGGGCGCCTGGCGCGGGCATCGCCCAGCAGGCTCGGGTTGGCAGTAATCACGGCCGCCACCCACGGATAGATCGCGATATCAGCGATGCCGTACTCGTTGCCGCCCGCATACGCCGACTGCGACAGGCGTTGTTCGAGCACATCGAGCAGGCGATTGGATTCGGTGAGGTAGCGATCGATCGCCAGCGGAATCCTCTCCTTCGCGCGGTTGGCGAAGAAACCAAGCTGGCCGAACATCGGTCCTACACCACCGACCTGCCAGTTCAACCACTGCAAGGCGGTGTAGCGCGCTGAACCGCCGGTGGGCAGCAGCTTGCCGGTCTTGTCGGCGAGGTACTGGAGGATGGCGCCGCTCTCGAACAGCGTCAGGCCATTCTCGCGATCGACCATCGCCGGTATCTTGCTGTTGGGCGATATCGCGACGAAGTCGGGCAGGAACTGCGCGTCGTTGCCGATATCCACCGCATGCACCCGATACTCCAGCTGCAGTTCTTCCAGTGCGATGACCGGCTTGCGGCCGTTCGGTGTTTTCCAGGTGTAGAGATCGATCATGGGGTGCTCGTCGACGGTGGCTGGGGCAGCCGCTGATGGTAGGTCATGCAATGGCGTGCATAAACGCGCTGTGAAACACTTCTATTGATACCTGGGGTAACAAGCCCGCGGGGTGCTCAGGCAACCTGCTGCACCAGGAAATCGATGAAGCTGCGCACGCGCAAGGGCAGGTGACGGCCATGCGGGTAAAGCAGGCTGAAGGGTCGCGATCGTCCACCGAAAGCCGGGAGCACCGCCACCAGGCGGCCATCACGCAAGTCGTCTTCCACGATGAAGCGGTAAGTCTGAAACAGGCCGGCACCGTGACGCGCAAGCGTGACGCCGCCGAGCACATCTTCGGACAAGACATAGCCGCCATCGCCGGCGATCTCGACATCCTTGCCCTGATCCCGGAACAACCATGGAATGCGCCGACCGCTGCTGGGCAGATCGAACTGGATGCATTCGTGCCGGTTGAGGTCGTCCAGCACGGCAGGCGTGCCGCGCGCGGCCAGGTAATCGGGCGACGCCACGACGACGAGTTCGGCATCTTCGAGGTGGCGGGCAATCAAGGTCGAGTCGGCGGGTGCGCGCACGCGGATGGCCAGGTCGTAACCCTCTTCGGAAAAATCGACGTTGCGATTGCTTACATGCACTTCCAGCTGCACTTCCGGATGTTGTTCGCGAAACGCGGGCAGCAGCGGCAGCAGCCGGTAGTGGGCGTAGGTGGTCGGCACGCTGATCCGCAGCGTTCCGACGGGGCGCAGCTGCTGGCCAGTGGCCATGCGTTCGGCTTCGATCAGCTGGGCGAGCGCCTGCCGGCACTCTTCGAAATAGGCGCGACCGACGTCGGTCAGGCGGATCTGTCGGGTGGTGCGCACGAACAGCCGCACGCCCATGCGCTCTTCGAGCCGGGCCACCGAGCGACTGACCGCGGCGGGCGTCACACCAGCCGCAGCAGCGGCGGCGGTAAAGCTGCCGAGTTCACCAGCCAGGCAGAACAACTCGATGCTACCCAGCAGCACATCATCAAATTGGCGACGCATGATTCATTACGCCACGTATCAACTGAAATGCATTGAACCACATTTATGGCTATGGAACGCAGGAATACAGTGGACGCATTGTCAAGCATTCGAGGCAGCAAACATGAAACTCGTCCTGGTCGCCGATCCCATGTGTTCCTGGTGCTATGGCTTTGGCAAAGAGGTCACGGCGTTGCGCGAGGCCATCCCGGGCCTCGAGCTGGAGGTGGTCGTTGGCGGCCTGCGCCCCGGTGAAACCGCCGTGATGCCGAGGCAGCAGCGCGTCGCACGGCTTGAGCACTGGTCGCGCGTGGAAGCGGCCAGCGGCCTGCCATTCAATCGCGAAGCCTTCCTCGCCAACGACCATCTGGTCTACGACACCGAGCCGGCGTGCCGCGCCGTGGTCACCGCACGACGACTGGCGCCTGCGATCGATCAGCTCGAGGTGCTGCGCGGCATCCAGCGTGCGTTCTATGTCGACGGGCGCGATATCACCAAGGGCGAGGTGCTCGCCGAGGTGGCATCTGCCGTCATGGGCGCGCTGGGTTTTGCAACCACGCCGGGGGATTTTCTCGCCGCCTGGCAATCGGCCGAGGCCGTGACGGCAACACAGGAGGATTTCCTGCAGGCGCGTCGCTGGGGCATCTCCAGTTTTCCATCCTTGCTGCTGGAAGATGGCGATAGACTTTATAGCGTCGCGCCAGGGTATATCGACGCGCAGCAGCTGATCTCGCGGGTGCGCACCGTGACCGGTTCGCGCCTGGACACCAAGGTCGGATAAGGCAACGCGCATGACCCACGATCAGGCAGTACTCGAACTGGCCAACCGATACCTGCGCAGCATCTATGAGGGCGACACGCAAACCTTGCGCGAGGTGTTCCTGCCCGATGCGCGTGTCGAGGACCTGGTGACGGGCAGCTTCCGCTCGCGCACGGCCAGTCAATACGTGGAGGCTGTGGGCTCTCGTCAAAGCCCGCGCGCGGCAGGCGAAGCGTTCACCATGAGCGTGCTGTCCATCCACGTGCTTGGCGACATGGCCACGGTGACGGCGGAGCTGCGTTTTCTCGGCAACCACTACTACAACGTGCTGTCGCTGCTGCGTTGTGATGACCGGTGGCGCATTGCGCACAAGCTGTTTGGTCCACCGGTGTGACGATCACTGCGTGTGATCGACGATCGGCAGGGTAAGTCGATGGTCGATCACCGGCTGTGGTCGTGGGCTTCCCTTGCCGCATGCGCCTGCTGAAGCCTGGCATCCATGCGCACCAGCTCGGCCAGCGAGCCGGCCATCATCTTGCGCATCACCTGGCCGCGATGGGCTTTGACGGTGATCTCGCTGATGCCCAGTTCAGCGGCAATCTGCTTGTTGAGCAAGCCCACCACGACCAGCGCCATCACCTCCCGTTCGCGCCGGCTCAACGATGCCCGGCGCTGCTCGAGTACCAGGATGTCGAGCTCCTGCTCGAGCGTGGCGCGGCTGTGCGCGATGGCCTGGCGGATCGCCTCCAGCATCACTTCGTTGTCGAACGGCTTGGTGAGGAATTCCGCTGCGCCCGCTTTCATCGCGCGCACCGTCGTGGGAACGTCCCCGAATCCGGTGATGAAGATGATCGGCATGTCGATGCGGTCATGGCCGATGGCGTCCTGCACATCCAGCCCGTCGAGATCCGGCAACGATATGTCGAGGATCAGGCAGCTTGGCGCGAACACGCGAGGGCGCGCCAGAAAGGCCTGGGCGGACGCGAACGTCTCCACTTGCCAGCCTTCCAGGCGAATCATCGCCTCGAGCGCTTCGCGCACGGACAAGTCGTCGTCGACGACGAAGATCACGGGCGTGGCAGACGGGATAGGAGGGTGCGCGGAGTCCCGGTCCGGTGCATGGGGCGGGCGCATCGTGATCTCCGATGGCAGAGGCGCCCCTGTCGCGCGGTTCAAGATGACATGGGGCCGCAACCTGCACGGATCCGCACGTGGCTCACGCAGGCAATCGACGGCGGCTTCAAGTTGATGAGCACGACATCAATCGCCTGCAACGTCGGTTCTACGCTGCGTTCCATGCGTTTTCAATGTGATTATTTTCACTGTATCAAGAGTGAAACGCTTCTTGATCGGCAACGCGAAGGCAGATCGCCAGTCGCCACCGAGCAGTCGCGCTTCGACGGAAGGCTGTCGATGCAGCGCTTTTCAAGGCTTTTTTCCCGGGAAAAATGATACCCAGGTACAATCGACGGGCGTGCTGGATCGACTTACATTCACCTTCGGTTGGCCGGCAATCCGTCGGGGCCGACGTGCAAGCGCAGCGGTGAATGACTATGTATCTGGTCAAGCCACGCTCATCGTTCAATCCCATACCGGTGCCTATCCGCTGGAGCAAGCCCAGCGGCAACTCGCGTGTCATCGACCGCGTGGGGCAATACCAGCTCCTCCAGTTGGCGCTGATGATCGAGCCCGACGAGATACGCATCTCGGAGTGGTGGCACCAGACGCCTATTGCCGAACTGGGCGGCGATACGGCCGATGCGCTGGTGTCGCAAGGCATGCAACATCTCGTTGAAGCCTTCCTGCTCGCCATCCTGTTCGGCGATCGCGGCTGACCCATCGGGCAGGGCAATCGGGGCAAAACATGGTCTTTAGCCCATGCCTGCCGTACAGGCGGCTGGTGACTGCGGAAATTTGTTCCTGAGTGTTCGGACCAACGCGGACCTACAGTCCGCCATGGGGACACCCATCTGATGACTCGCCAGTGCTGGCGTCTTCCACAGGTGGTCCTTCCCATGAGCAAGAAACTGTTTGAATCCACGAAGATCGGTCGCTACGCCGTGCGTCATCGCGTCGTGATGGCTCCGTTAACCCGCATGCGTGCCGAGCAGCCGGGCGATCGGCCTGGCGAGCTGATGCGCGAGTACTACGCCCAGCGTGCCTCCCAGGGTGGCCTGCTGGTGTCCGAGGCGACCGTGGTGGCGCCCAACGGCGGCGGTTACCTGGGTTCGCCGGGACTTTATTCCGACGCGCAGATCCCGGGCTGGAAGCGCATCACCGATGCCGTGCATGCCAAGGGCGGCCTGATCTTTTTGCAGCTGTTCCATGCCGGCCGCCAGTCGCACGCCGACCTGCAGCCCGAAGGCGGCGCGCCGGTGACGGCTTCCGTCGTCCCCTATGAAGGCGTGGCGTATACCGCCCAGGGTTGGGTGCCGAGTTCGCCGCACCGCGCGTTGCGCGAAGACGAAGTGCGCGACATGGTCGTGCAATTTCGCCATGCCGCCGAGCGTGGCCTCAAGGCCGGCTTCGACGGCGTGGAAATCCACGGCGCCAACGGATACCTGATCGACCAGTTCCTGCAGGATGGATCGAACAAGCGCACGGACAGCTACGGCGGCAGCGTGGCCAGGCGCGCCCGGTTCCTGCTGGACATCACGCGCGAAGCAATTGCCGTGTGGGGCCGCGACCGCGTCGCCGTGCGCCTGGGGCCCAGCGGTCGCTTTGGCGACATGCACGACAGCGACCCGGTCGCACTTTTCAGCCATGTAGCGAGTGAGCTCGACAAGCTTGGCGTTGCCTATCTTCATTTGATCGAACCGCGCGTCAACGGCAACACGGTGGACGACAGCCGCGATCAGAATCCCGTGGCTGCGCGATTGATCCGCCGTCATTTCAAAGGCTCGATCATCGCGGCCGGTGGCTTCAACGGCGAATCGGCCGAGGCGATCCTGCAGGAAGGCAGCGCGGATCTGGTCGCGTTTGGCCGCGACTTCATCGCCAATCCCGATCTGCCGTTGCGCCTGGCCAAGGGACTGCCCTTGAACCGCTACGATCGCGACACCTTCTATGGTGGCGATGCCGCCGGATATACCGACTATCCGGCCCACGCCGAGTTGGCGGCGGCCTGATCTATCGCACCGGGGCCGGTCAGGCCGGCCTCGGATACCCGGATGCCGCTCACGCGGCATAGATCAGCGCATCCCTAGGGTGAAGCATCCATGCCAAGTGCTCCTGCCATGGCCACATCCACCAAAGCAGACACGGATTCGCTCGACAGCCTGAGCGCTTTGGCAACCTATGTGCAGGCGGCGGAAACGCGCAGTTTCACCCAGGCGGCTCGTGTGCTTGGCCTGACCGCATCGGCGGTGGGCAAGACCGTGGCGAGGCTGGAGGCCAGCCTGGGCGTCCGGCTGTTTCACCGCAGCACACGCAGCATTTCCTTGACGCCCGATGGCGAAGTCTTCCTTGAAAGCTGCCGCCGCGTGTTGTCGGAGATCGACAGCGTCGAACGCGAACTCGCCGGCAACCAGGCCTCGCCCCGTGGCAAGCTGAGAGTGAGCCTGCCGTATCTGAGCGGCCTGTTCGGCAAGGTGCTGGCCGGATTCATGGCCATGTATCCGGAAATCGAGCTGGATCTCGATTACAGCGACCGCCTCGTCGATATTGTCAACGAAGGATTCGACGTAGCCATCCGCACTGGGGAGGGCGTGGATTCGCGACTGATCTCGCGCCGGCTTGGCGTCTATCACCTGGTGCTGGTGGCTTCACCTTCTTACCTTGAGCGTGCGGGCGTGCCGAAGATGCCTGGCGATCTCGCCGGGCATGCTTGCATCCATCATCGCTTTCCATCCACCGGCAAGCTCGAGCGCTGGCCGTTCCGTCAATCGGACAAGGGCCTGGACGTTGTCGTGCCGGTGGCCGTGTCGGCAAGCACCATCGCGCCCATGCTCGAACTGGCCATCGAAGGTGGCGGCATTGCCTGCGTGCCGGATTTCTCGGTGACTGCAGCCATCGAGGCTGGTCTGCTTAAGCCGGTGCTGTCCGGGCAGCTGGAGTATCAGAACGTCTTTCGCGCCGTCTGGCCGTCGCACCGGCATATTTCACCGCGGCTGCGGGTGTTCCTCGATTACATGAGCGCTCACCTGTTTGCTGACGAACGCAAGTAAGCTGACGAGCGTCCGCTAGCTCTTGCCCAGCGTGGCAAACATCACGATCGCGGCCACTCCCATCACCACCGTCGCCAACCAACCGAAGCGCCGCAGCCAGCCGCTCACCACATGGTTGCCCATGGTCTGCCCGCGGCTGGCGACGATCATGATCGCCGCCATCAAGGGCACGGCGCATACGCCATTGACGACAGCGCTCCAGTACAGCGCCTTGATCGGATCGATCGGGGTGAAGATCAAAGCGACGCCGCCCGCCATGGCGGCGACCAGGACGCCGTAGAACACCTTGGCATCCCTGGGCTTGTGCGCCAGGCCGTAGGGCGCATGCAGGGCGCCCGCCACGGCAAACGCGGTCGCGCCGGCCAGCACGGGAACCGCCAGCATGCCGGTGCTGATGATGCCCAGCGAAAACAGCGAGAAGGCGAATCGGCCCGCGGCAGGCTTCAATGCCTGCGCGGCTTCAGCGGTCGACTGGATATCGGTCTTGCCGTGCGCATGCAGCACCGCCGCCGCGGTGACGATCATGAAGAACGCCACCAGATTCGAGAAAATCATTCCAACGCTGGTATCGATGGCGATGCGCTTGAGCGCGTCGGGCGCTTGCGCGTCGGCGTGCTTCAGTGGCTCGCGCTCATCGCTCTCGCGTATTTCCTCCACCTCCTGCGCTGCCTGCCAGCAAAACAGGTAAGGACTGATGGTGGTGCCAAGCACCGCGACAATTGCCGTGAGATACGCCACGTTCCATTGCAGGTGCGGAAGCAGGGTGGACTTGAGCACTTCGCCCCACGGCACCTTGACCACGAAGGCCGTCGCCACATAGGAAAACAGACTCAAGGCCAGCAGCTTGAGGTAGGGCGAATATTTCGCGAAGGGAACAAACACCTGCAAGCCCGTCGAGATCAACGCCAGGACAACGCCGAACGCGACCGCGGAGCCGCCGACAAGCAACTGCAAGGCAGCGCCCATCGCGGCGATGTCCGCTGCGATATTGATCACATTGGCGACGATCAACAGAGACACCAGCGACCACACCGCGGAGCGTGGAAAATTGCGTGACAGGTTGTCCGCCAGGCCGCGACCCGTCACGCGACCTACGCGAGCGCTGATCATCTGTATCGCGATCATCAGCGGTATGGTCAGAAACACGATCCACAGCAGCGCGTAGCCAAATCGCGCGCCGACTTGCGAGTAGGTGGCGACGCCGCTGGGGTCGTCGTCTGCTGCGCCGGTCACAAAGCCTGCACTCAGGCGTTGCCACCACGCCTGGGATTTGCCGCTCTTGGATGCTGGCGCGCCGCCGTCTGCCAGCGGCTCCAGGATGACCTCGTCGCCCTCGGCACTCATGTGGTTGCTCCGATCATTCAAGGCATCGTGAGCCCGCATCTGTGACGTGGTGGAGAGTGCGAGGCCGGCGTTCGGTGAAGGGCGTCAGCGTCACGACAGCGACGCCTCGTGCGTGGCCGCGCGTGAGTTGTTCTCAGTCGTCCTTCGGCGGCTTGGCCGGAATGAACGGAGACACCGGGTCACTGGCCGGAAAAGTTTCTTCCAGCGCTTCCTCATGGTTCTCCGATTCCTTCTTCTTGCGAGCCTCCCGCTCAGCCGGCGTTTCCACTTGTGCAGGCTGATGGTCGTGCGGATGAGGAACGTCTTTTCGATCTTTGCTTGACATGGGCAGCACCTGCGTCGTGCAGAACAAGGCTGCATGTTCCAGGGCGCCGCGTGACGCGAGTGCAGGACTTTTGTGAGCGTTTGGCTCGACACTTATGCGTGAGCGCGGCGTCGATAGCCTGGTGGTACATCACTGTCGTGCTTATTGCCAACCCAACCCAAGACTCTTCTGCAATGACACAAAGTCCCTGAGCAGATCGGCCTGTCCTTCGATCAGGTTTTGTTGTGCAGTGAACTGCGTACGCTGGGTATCCATCAGGTCGATCAGCGAGGATGCGCCCGCGCCGTAGCGCTGATGCATCAAGCGCTCGGAGCGATTGGCCGATGCCTCGATCTGCTGCATGCGCGCCACGCTGTCGCGCTGGTGACCGTAGCGGGACAGGGCGTTGTTGGCGTCCTGCAGCGCGGCGAGCACGGTCTGCGTATAAGTGGCGACGGCTTCATCGCGGCCGGCCTCGGCTTGGCGGATGCTGCTGTGGGTGCGGCCGAAATCGAACACATTCCACTGCAGGTAAGGCACGCCCAGCCAGGTGAGGGCGCTCTTCTTCGCAAGGTCGGCAGGGTTTACGCCGGTGGTGCCGAGGAAGCCCATCAAGGTCACCTTGGGAAACAGATCGGCAGTGTGCTGGCCGATCTGCGCGTTGCTCGAGGCCAGTCGACGCTCGGCAGCGCGGATATCCGGGCGCTGTCGCAGCAGGCTTGCCGGATCATCGATGGGTACCGCAGCCGGCAAGATCGGGAGTGCGGTCGGCTTCGACAGTTCCTGGTCGAGCGCCCCCGGCGCCTGGCCGGTGAGCACCGCCAATTGATCGAGCGATTCGGTGATCTGCTCGTCCAGCGGAATCAGGGTCGCGCGCGTGTTTTCAACCTGGGTGGTTTGCCGCTCGACGTCCGCATCGGCGGCGACGCCGCGTGCACGGCGTTGCTGCACCAGTTCTAGCGTCTTCTGCGCGAGATCGGTCGACTGATTCGCCAACACCAGGCGCTGCTGCTGATCGCGCAAGCCGATATAGGCCTGCGCCACTTCGGCGGCCAACGACACCTGGGTATCGGCGAAGTCCGCCTCGACGGCCTGGGCCTGCGCCGATGAGGACTCGGTGGCGCGTCGCACGCCGCCAAACAGGTCCAGCTCCCAGGAGGCATCGAACGCGGCCGTATACAACTGCAGCGGACCACGCCCACTGGAGGTGTTCGTGCGCTGGCCGCTTTGCGCGTTGTTGTTGGACGACTGCAGCAGCGACAGATCCGGCTCGCGCACGCGCACGGCTGCCGCGTCCACCGACAGGTTGGGCAGGGCTTTCGTGCGTTGTTGCAGCAGTTGCTCGCGCGACTGACGCAGGCGCGCCTGTGCCGCCTGCAGGTTGGGGTTGTGTGCCAGTGCTGCGTCGATCAGCGCATTGAGCTGCGGATCGTTGAGCGTGGTCCACCACTGGCTAGGCGCAGGTGTCGCGGTGAGACCTGTCGTTGGCGCGCGTACAAAAGCATTGCCGTGGCTGCCGGGCACATCGGGGGCGCCGCGATAGTCGGGGCCGACCATGCAGCCCGAAAGTGCGGTGATCGAGGCAAGCAGCGCCAGCAGCAGGGAGCGCGGCGCGCGCGATGGAAGCGTAGTCATCACAAACATCCTTAGTGGCCCGTGGCTGCCGGCGCGTGGTAGCGGGGTGTCTTCAGCAGCAAGGCGAGCGGTACACAGCAGAGCAGGGCGATGCCCAGCACATAGAAGATTTCCGAGTACGTCATCACCAGGGCCTGCTGCTGGATCTGCTGGGCCAGTTGAGCCAGCGCACGCATCTTCGAGTAGGCCATGTCGCCGGTTTGCGCGAACCAGCTCGCTGCATTGGCGGCCATACGATCCTGACCGAGCACGGAATTAGCCGATAGCGATTCGCGGATAGTCGCCCCATGAAAGGTGTTGCGCCGGTCGATGACGGTGCCGATGATGGCCAGGCCGATCGAGCCGCCCAGGTTGCGCGCCATGTTGTAGATGCCGGCCGCATCGCCTGATTCCTCGCGCGACACCGCGGCCATCGAAGCCTGGTTCAACGGCATCATCGCCAGCATCTGGCCGGCGCCGCGCACCAGCTGCGACCAGAAGAAGTCATCGCCGACGGACTGGGCCGTCAGGTGGATGTCGAGCATGCAACTGCCCACGAAGCACAGCAGGCCGGTGATCACCAGGATGCGAAAATCCACTTTGCCCAGCAGGCGCGGCAGTATCGGCATCATCATGAAGGCGGGCACGCCCGATACCAGCATGACCCAGCCCGACTGTTCGGCGTTGTAGCCCGCGATCAGGCCAAGGAATTGCGGAATCACATAGATCACGCCGTACAAGGCCGCGCCCACCACCAGCACGATGAAGATCACGCTGGCGTAGCGCGGGTTCTTCAGCAGGCTCAGGCGCATCACGGGCTTGGCGGCGGTGAATTGCGATATCGCGATCAAGACCATGCCGGCGAATGACAGCAGGCTGAGCCAGATGATCATGCTGGACTCGAACCAGCGCTCGCGCTGGCCTTCTTCCAGTACCACGGTCAGCGAGCTCAGTCCGATCGCCAGTCCGAACACGCCCAGCCAATCGGCCTTTCGCAAGGCCTCCCAGTGCGGCTTGTCCGACGGCAGGCCGACGAGCAGCAGGACGATCAGGCCGATGCATACCGGCAGGTTGATGAAGAAGCACCAGCTCCAGCTGATGTTCTCCGTCAACCAGCCGCCGAGAACCGGGCCCAGCAGCGGGCCGAGCAGGACGATCAGGCCGAAGGCCGTCATGCCGATCGGCAGCTGCGACATCGGCAGGCGGCTGCGGATGATGGTTTGCGCAGTGGGGATCATCGCGCCGCCGGTCAGGCCCTGGCCGATGCGGCCGATGATCATCGCCATCAGCGTGGTCGAGATGCCGCACATCATCGAAAACAGGATGAACAACACCGCGCAACCGAGCAGGAAGTTGCGCAGGCCGAATACGCGGGTCAGCCACGCGGCGAGCGGGATGATCACGATCTCCGACATCAGATAGCCGGTGGAGATCCAGGTGCCCTCGGTGCCGGTGGCGCCGATTTCACCCTGAATCTGCGGCAGGGCCGAGTTGGTGATGGAGATGTCGAGCGTCGCCATCAACGCGCCCAGCGAGCCGGCCGCAACGGCAATCCAGTCCGCGACGCTGGCACGCTCAGGATGCGCGGCAGGCTGGGCGGCTGCCTCAGCCATGACGGCGTTCTGCGGACGCGACCTTGCCGTCCTCGTGCGCCTGACGCGTGTCCACCTTCACCGTCACCGACAAGCCCGGCACCAGCAGCTTGCGGGTTTGCTCGTCGGCTTCCAGGCGGATGCGTACCGGCACGCGCTGCACGATCTTGGTGAAGTTGCCGGTGGCGTTCTCGGGCGGCAGCAGGGCGAATTCCGCGCCGGTGCCCGGCGCAAAGCTCTCGACCACGCCTTGCAGCTCGGTATCGGGCAGCGCATCGACTCGCACGCTGGCGTGCTGGCCCGCGCGCATCTGGCCGATCTGCGTCTCCTTGAAATTGGCGGTGAGATAAACGCCTTCGATCGGCACCACCGTCATCATCCGCGTGCCGGGCTGCGCGTACTGACCCACGCGCACCGTGCGATCACCCACGCGCCCTGGCAACGAACTGCGGATCAAGGTGTCGTCCAGATCGAGCTTCGACTGTCGTGCCGAGGCCTGGGCGGCTTCGAGTTGCGCACGAGCCTGGGCGATCTGTGCGTTGAGATCGGCGATCTTTGCCTGTGCCTGGTCGAGCGCAGCGGTGTCGGCCGCCAGGGTCGCCCTGGCCTGGTCGCGGTTGCTGGTGAGCACGGACAGTTGGTCGCTGCTCTCGGCGCCGGTGGTGGCCAGCGGGCCGTAGCGGCGCACTTCGTCGTCGGCGTGGCGGCTGCTGATCTGGGCGGTCAGCTGCTGGGCCCTGGCCTGCTCGATCGCGGCGCGCTGCTGCAGGATGGCGGCCTGCGCCCGCTGGATATCCGCCTGGCGCGCATCGACCGTGGCCTGGGCCTGGTCGAGCGCCGCGCGGTACTGGCGTCCATCCAGGCGCACCAGTGGATCACCGGCCTTCACCGTGGCGTTGTCGCCCACGTAGACATCGGTGACATAGCCGCTGACTTTGGGCGCCACGGTCATGCTGTCGGCGCGCAGGTAGGCATCGTCGGTGCTCTGCATATAGCGGCCGACCACCCACCAGTAGCCCAGGGCCAGCACCCCCATGACGGCCAGGACGATGGCGACGGGCAGCAGAATCTTGCCCGCCTTGGAGCGGCGCGAGCTGGGGGCGGTGGGATCTTTCTTTACTTCGCCGGGCGTGGAGCCGGAGGGGGCGGGCATGAGGGCGTGTCCAATATATTCCAGCTGGAAGATTTATTCCGATTGGAATAACTTTGTCAAATGTTATATTTGGCAGGAGCAAGCAGGAGAACCGTGCATGAGCCCATCCAAGCGTCCTCGGCACTCGTCGGCCGGAGGCTATGCGCGCGGCGATGAAACGCGCCAGCGCATCATCGACGCGGCCGTGGCCTTGTTCGGCGAGCATGGCTACGCGGGCGCATCCACCCGCGATATCGCGGCGGCGGCCGGCGTCAATGCGCCGGCGCTGCAGTACTACTTCGAGAACAAGGAAGGGGTTTACCGGGCCTGCGCCCAGTTCATCGCCGATGACATCCGCGGCCGTTTCGAGCCCGCCATGCAGCAGGCGTCAGGCATTTTGAAAGGCGAGGCCAGTGCGGCTGAGCTGATCGACGCCTTCCTTGGCATCCACGAGGTGGTGCTGGACATGGTGCTGACCGACAGTCAGGCATCCAAGCGGCGCCTGTTCATGGTGCGCGAGGTGGCGGGCGACGAGCCGCTGGTGGCCTCACAGCTGTTGGAGCGGCGGCTCAAACAGCCGTTGAACAAGCTGCGCCTGAGCTTGCTGGCGCGTATCACCGGCACGACTACCCGCGATCCGATCACGCGGATACGCCTGCTCACCCTCAAGGGTCAGATCCTGCCGTTTTTCCATCCCCCGGGCGCCTGCCTGGACGCACTGGGATGGAAGGAGATCGACGCCGCCAAGGGCGCCTTGCTCAAGGCGACGGTGATGGAGCAGACGCGCACCCTGCTGGAAAGTTGGCAGGTGCCGCGCTGAATGCTGCTGAGCCCGGCGACTTACTTGCCGCGTGCCTTCAACTGGGCATCCAGTCGCGGATAGACGCGACGGACATTGCCTTCGTACACCTGATGGCGTGCTTTGTCTGAGAGGTTCGCTGCATCGATGTAGCGGCGCGTGTCGTCGAAGTAATGGCCGGTGGTCGGGTCAATGCCGCGCACGGCGCCCACCATCTCCGAGCCGAACAAGATGTTCTTGACGTCGATCACCTTGAACAGCAGATCGATCCCGGGCTGGTGATATACGCAGGTATCGAAGTACACGTTCTTCATCACGTGCTCGCTCAGTGGCGGCTTGTTCAACATGTCGGCCAGGCCGCGGTAGCGGCCCCAGTGGTACGGCACCGCGCCGCCGCCATGGGGGATCACGAAACGCAGGCTGGGAAAATCGTTGAACAGGTCGCCCTGCAGGAATTGCATGAAGGCCGTGGTATCGGCGTTGATGTAGTGCGCGCCGGTGGCGTGGAAGTTCGCGTTGCAGCTGCCCGACACATGAACCATGGCCGGCACGTCCAGCTCCACCATCTTCTCGAAGAACGGATACCAGGCACGATCGGTCAGCGGCGGCCCGTTCCAATGACCACCGGATGGATCGGGATTGAGGTTGCAGCCCACGAAGCCCAGTTCGTTGACGCAGCGTTCCAGCTCGGCGATCGAATGCCTGATGGTGACGCCGGGTGACTGTGGCAGCTGGCATACGCCGATGAAGGTCTCCGGATAGAGCCCGACGACGCGCGCAATCAAGTCATTGCAATGGCGCGTCCACGTCTGGCTGACAGCCTCGTCGCCCTGATGGTGGGCCATGGTGCTGGCGCGTGGCGAGAAGATGGTCATGTCCAGGCCGCGCTCGCGCAGCAGGCGCAGCTGGTTGGTCTCGATGCTCTCGCGGATCTCGTCATCGGAGATGGCGGGGTAGGCCGGCACGGGTTGCGACGGATCGGCAAAGTGCTTCAGCTGTGCGTCGCGGAACGCATCGTGGCCCTTTGGCGCGGTGGTGTAGTGACCGTGGCAATCGATGATCAGCGGGCGCGTTGTTTCAGACATAGGTGAGGCCCTTGCTGGCCAGGCGCTCGCGCATGTCGTAGATATCCAGGCCCAGTTCGCCTGCAGCCAGGCGCACGCGCTTCGCTTCTTCGCGCGCCTCGCGCTCCTTCGCTTGTTCCAGTATCCGTGCGGCGCTGGCTCGTGGCACGACGCAGACGCCGTCGTCGTCGGCAATCACCACATCGCCCGGGTTGACCAGGGCGCCGCCGCAGACCACCGGCACGTTGACCGAGCCCAGGGTTTCCTTGACCGTGCCCTGTGCATGGATGGCCCGGCTCCACACCGGGAAACCCATGGCAGTGAGATCGCGCACGTCGCGCACGCCCGCATCGATGATCAGGCCCCGGCAGCCGCGCGCCTTGGCCGAGGTGGCCAGCAGGTCGCCGAAATAGCCGTCTTCGCAGGGACTGGTGGTGGCGGCAATCAGCAGATCGCCTTCGCGCAACTGTTCGATCGCCACATGCATCATCCAGTTGTCGCCCGGCGGCATCAGCACCGTAACCGCCGAGCCGGCGATGCGTGCACCGCCGTAGATGGGGCGCAGGCTGGAGTGCATGAGGCCGCTGCGGCCCTGTGCTTCGTGTGCGGTGGCGACGCCGACCTTGGCCAGGCCGTCAATGACGTTGGGGTCGGCACGTTCGATGTGGGTTACTACGACAGACATGTCTCATCCTCTTTCGAACATCAATCGTTGGCGGCGGCAGGCTTGAAGCCCATCAGTACGCCGATGTCCATGCGCAGGCCGATGGCATAGACCAGCAGGTTCTTCGGCAACACCGCGGTTTTCGGAATGGCGGAGTTGTCCGGGTGCACGATGTACTGCACGCTCGGCATCAGCTCCAGGCCCTTGACGATGTGGTAGCTGTAGGTCAGGTCGGCAGCCGTCTGGTGGCGGGCGTTCCAGCCGCTGCCGCCGAGCTTGGCGCGCTCCTCGGCAAGAAAGTCGCGCTCGGCCGTGGTCAACTCAAACTCCGAGATGTTGAGGCCGAGCGTGTCGTACGGACGCGAGGCGAACGGCCCGGTCATCACAAAGCCGGCATAGATCTGCTGGCGCATGATTTCCTGCTGCTCCAGCTGCTGCACCCAGCCGCCGAACACGTTGAAGCTGCGCGGCGAACTCGGATCCGGACGCCAGATCACCTTGTCGCCCATCAGGTAGATGCCGTCGCGCACGTGGTTATCGGTGGCAGCGGTGCCGCCCTTGATGCCCAGCGGCTGGCCGCGCGTGTTCATGTCGATGTCGGTCAGGGGAGCGGTGCTCACATAAGCGCCGCCCTTCAACTCGAACGGAAACTGCTCCGTGCGCGGATCATTCTTCACCCAGCCGAATTCCACCGGCACGGTGTAGCCGGTGGCATGTTCGATGCCCCAGTTCAGACCATTGCTGGGTTGCACGGTGGGATTGACTTCGAACGCACCGACGTCGACGTAAGTGTTCTCGGTGGTCTTGTACTTCACGTTGCCGCCCCAGGTCGCCGACGGCAGCAGGCTGAGGCCGGTTTCGGAAACCAGCATGCGCGGCTCGCCGCAGGTGTTGGCGGAGGTGAACTGGCAGTTCACCACCAGGTGGCCGAAGTACGTCGTACTGCCCAGGCGGCCGACCTGGATATCCAGCCTGTCGTCCAGGCCTTTGTACTCGTACGAGAACAAGCCCAGATGCCAGCGCGTATAGGGGTTTTTGTAGATGTATTGCTGCTTGGTATAGGTGCCGGTGACCAGCGCGTTGAGGCTCAGGCCGTAGTCGCGATAGACGGTGAAGTGGAAGGTGGACCCCGTCCATCCCCAGATCTTGCCCAGATCGAGATCTGCGCCGACGTAGAACTGGCCTACGTTATGGCTGCCCTGGGCGACGCCGCCGGTGGTGTTCTTGGCGAATTGATCCACCAGGCTGGCGCGGATGTTGACGCCGTCGTCGATCAGGTTCTGCACCCATGCCGCGCGAGGCAGGCCCGGCTCACGCGCAGGCGGCTGTGCGGGAGCGAGCGTGTCGGCCGGAGCGACGGCGCCTGGCTGCGCATCGGCCTGCGCGGCTGCATAGCCGTCGGCCCAGTTGGCGCTCGGTCCGCTGTCCGCCGTTGCCTGCGTGTCCTGCGCATGAGCGGCAGGCATCAGCAAGGCGGCGAGCAGACCAAGATATAGCGATTGACGTGTCATCGACCTTTTCATTGACAAACTCCTCCCCGCCGCGGCGCCGTCAGGTGCCGCGAGACACATGTTGTTTTGAAGGCTGACGTCCTGTTAACCCGCGTGTAGTTCTTTTTGTAACTGTTCGCGATCGACTGCCTGTTCCCAGCGGCCAACCACTACGGTGGCCACGCAATTGCCGACGATGTTCACGAACACAAAGCCCGCCGACAGAATGCGATGAACACCAAGAATCAAGGCGACGCTGCTGACGGGTATGGTCTTGGTCGCCGCCAGCGTCATGGTCAGGACCGCGATGGCCGAGCCCGATACGCCCGCGCCGCCCTTTGAGGTGACCAGCAAAATCAACAGCAGGCCCAGCTGCCCCTGCCAGCCCAGCGCGGTGTCGGTGGCCTGCGCCAGAAACACCGTGACTGCCGCAAAGTAGAGGCAGGTGCCGTCATGGTTGAAGCTATAGGCCGTGGGCAGCACCATGCCGACCACCGACTCGTTCACGCCAAGACGGGTCAGCTTTTCAGTCAGCTGCGGAAACACGCTTTCCGAGGAACTGGTGCCAAGCACGAGCACCAGCTCCTCGCGGATATAGCGCATCAGCTTGAGCAGGCTGAAGCCGCACACGTACGAAATCGGTGCGAGCACCAGCAGCAGGAAGGCCGCGCAGGTCAGCGCGAACACGCCCACCAGTTTCGCCAGCGGCAACAAGCTGGCGGCGCCGAACTTGGCGGTGGTGAAGGCGATCGCGCCAAATGCCGCGATCGGCGCAATCTTCATCACCTGGCGGATGATCCAGAACAATGCGAGCTGGGTGGCATCGACCACGCGCAGCACCGGCTGCGCTTTTTCACCAAGGCTGGCCAGGCCGCAGGCAAACAGCACGGAAAACAGCAGCACCTGCAGGATATCGCCGCGACTGAATGCGCCCAGCGCCGAGGTCGGCACGAGATTCGTAAGAAAGTCGCCAAAGCCCTGGGGTGCGGTCGCGACGTGGTCCGTCGCATCCATTCCCTGCTTGAGCGTGGCGAGGTCGACATGCATGCCGACACCAGGCTTGAGCACATTGACCGCGACCAGGCCGATCACCAGCGCCACGCTGGTGACCAGTTCGAAATACACCATCGCCTTGAGCGCGATGCGACCCACCTTGCCCATGTCGCGCACGCTGGCGATGCCGTGCGTGACGGTGCAGAAGATGATCAGCCCCACCACCATCTGGATCAGGCGGATGAAGATATCGCCCAGCGGCTTCAGCGCGGCACCGATGTTCGGCCATACCACACCGACCAGCACGCCGAGCACGATGCCCACCACCACCTGGAAGGTCAGGTCGCGATAGAGCGGGTGCCGCTGCGACGTCAGATGGGTTTGGAGGTTCACCGGTCGGGTCATCTGGAAACTGAACTCTGGTAAGGGATCGCGTTGGCGCTATGGCGCAATGTCAGGCCGACTTGCCTTCGAGCAAAGCGTGCGCGGGACCCAGCACCTCGTCGAGGCCAAGCTTGCGCGGTAGCAGTGCCTGTTCCAAGCAGGCGTCGATGATCCACTCCAGGGGACCGGACAAGGCATCAAAGCCAGACAACGTCTTGCGCGGACCTGCGGCGGACACCTGCTGCCGGCCTTCGGCCTCCACCAGCAGGGCATAAGCGGCGCGCACGGCGTCCGGCTCGCGCCGGCAGGTCTCGGCACTGGCCGCGACCACATGGTTGATCGGCACAAAGCCGTGCAGCTGCGCCCAGGCCAGGTCCTTGGCCTTGGCATCGGCGATCACCGGTACATAGTCGTCGCCCTCGGGAAGATCATTGCCGAAGATCGCCGCGTCGATGTCGCCATCGTGCAGCATGGCCAGCAAGTCCTTGCCATGGGCAGGGTGTTCCACGAACGGCGGGTCCTGATACTGCGTGACATGTGCCGGATCGTGTGTGACCCAATGGATGTCAGAAGTTGCAAGCCCGGCATCCTCGACCAGGTGCGCGCGCACCCACATGCCTGTGGTCTGCGTATACGAACGCACGCCGACGCGCTTGCCGCGCAGTTGTTCAGGCTTGAGCTCGCCATGCGGGCGATAGGAAACCAGGCAGCCGCGCTGAAAACGCGAGGCGACCACCACGGGCAGCAACACTACCGGTCGCTGATAGGCAATCGCCTGCAGCGCCGTGACGATGGCCAGCTCCGAGATGTCGAACGCCGCCTCGCGCACCATCGGCGCAAACGCCTTGTGGATGGGGCTGATCTCGGTGAAGTCGAGCACCACGTGGTCACTCTTGAGCGTGCCGTTCTTCAGAGGTGTGGTCAAGGCCGTAGTCTTCAACACGGTCTGCAGATGGGCCGGCTGACTCATGCCGATACTCCCGCCAGCGCCGGATAGATGCGCTGGACCGTGCCGCCGAAGATCATCGCCTGCATCGGCTGCGGCAGGCTGGACAGCACATCGCGCGCCGTCGTCGCCAGTTCATGCAGCGAGCCCTCCGCAGCGGGGAAGTTGGAGCCCCAGGCAATGCGCTCGGCGCCAAACGTGCTCACCAGCTTTTCGAGGAAATCGATGGGGTGGGAGAGGCCTTTGGCTGCCGCCGCCAGCGTGCGATTGGTCAGCTTCAGATGCACGCCGTCGAACTGGGCCATCTCAAACAGCATCTGCGCCGCTTTGTACGGCACGCCATCGTCCAGGTCCGGGCGGGCGCAATGATCGAGCAGCACGCGCACACCAGGGAAATGCTCCAGCAACGTGCGCAGCGTCGGCAGGCCTTGCATGGTCATCTGCAGGCAGACAGGAATGCCTTTGCGTTCGGCATGCGCCCACGCCGGATAGGAATCCTTGTGGCCCAGCCAATCGGACTGACCGGGCATGGTGGTGCCGGTGGTGAACAGGCGAAAACCGTGCAGGCCTTGCGCTTCCCAATGATCGATCCGCTCGACCGCATCGGGCGCCAGCGCATCGATTGAATACACCCCGGTCAGTCGATCGGGATGAGCGCGCACCGTATCGACGACATAGCGGTTGTCGTGCCCGTACACAGTGGACGCCTGCACCACCACGGCCTTGGCAATGCCCGCGGCGTCCATCGCCTTGATCACGCCTGCTGCATCGACGGGACGCTGCTGCGACCACTCGGACTGATGGCCGCCGATCGGGTTTTTCGGGTAGGTGGTCGTGTCGGAGGCGATGGCGTGCAGGTGGGAATCGATGATCTTCATGGGCGCAGTCAGTTCACTATCGGCGTTCGCGGGGAAGGGCGTTTCTTTCTTGCGTCGCAACATTGGATAGATCAGCGAAAGTGGGGGATTGGCGCCTTTTGATGCTGCGTTGCGTCATTGAAAAACGCTGGCGCGACTTTCGAGATTGATATCGATTGTTACGAGAGAGTTTTTTCGCTCTCCGGTCGTGAGCGGAATCTGCGCCGAAACACTGGTGTTGCCAAATTCGTTTTATTATTGACACATAAGTAAATACTATTGATTGCGCATGGATAAGATTTACTCCCTCAATCTTCGCCACCTCGATGCACTGAGCGTGATTGCCCGCGCCGGCAGCATGAGCGTGGCGGCTGAGCAGGTCAGTCTTTCGCAACCGGCGCTGACGCAGGCCGTGGGCAAGCTGGAACGCAATCTCGAAATCCGTTTGTTCGAACGGCAGGTCGACGGCACGCGCCCGACCATCAGTGGACGGGCCTGGATCATTCGCGTGGAACGCGCGTTGCGCTATCTGACTCACGGCGTGCGCCTGGTGCGCCGCTCGGCGCGTCTGGCGCCGCTGAACCAGATCGAGCGACGCATCAGCATGGTCCAGCTGCGCGCCCTGGTGGCCGTCGTTCAATGCAGCAGCTACGCCACCGCTGCAGAACAGATCGCGCTATCGCAACCGGCGGTGTATCGCGCCGTGCGCGAGCTGCAGGATGCGCTGGGCGCGGAATTGCTGGTGCGAGCAGGACGCGTCGTGCGGCCCACCGACCTGGCCAGTCGATTCGTGCGCTTCGTTCGCCTGATGTTGGCGGAGCTGCGCACCGGCGTCGATGAAATCGCGGCCGGCAAATACGGCGGCGGCCGCATCAGCATCGGCACCTTGCCGATGGCACGCGCGGTGTTTCTACCGGACTTGCTCGCGCGATTCGCGCAAGAACATCCGTCTGCCTCGGTGGATGTGCGCGAGGCACCGTATGGCGAGCTGCTCACCTCGTTGCGCCATGGCGATATCGACCTGATGATCGGCGGCGCCATGCGCCATCCGGCGCCGGCCAACGACGTAGAACAGGAGGGCCTGTTCGATGACGAGCTCTTCATCGTCGGCAACAGCGCCCATCCGCTGCGACAGCAAAAACGGGTGGCGATCGACGACTTGCTCGCCTATCCCTGGGCCGTGCCGGCACCCGGCGTGCCGATGCGGCGCAACTGGGAAACGCTGTTTCGCGTCAACGGCATCGAGCCGCCGACGCCGCGCATCGAATGCAGCTCCGTCCTGGTGACGCGCGGGCTCATGCTCAAAGGCGACTGGTTGAGCCTGATGTCGCTGGACCAGTTCATGTTCGAGCGCCAGGCTGGCGCGCTGACTGAAATCCCCATCGAGGGCGGCGTCCTGCGTCGGCGCATCGCGATGACTCGCCGCAGCGACTGGCGGCCGACGCCCTTGCAGGAGCAGTTCGCCACACTGGCGCGGGAGATGGCTGCCGAGCGCACTGAGCGCGCGGACGTGCGCGTTCGTATCGAAGTCAATGCATCCACGGATCGTTGGGATGTCGAGGACTTGCACTGATCGTGGCGCTCGCCACACCATGGGCGGGCTGCAGAGGGAAGGGGCGTGCGATGGGCCAGACAAACGGATTTGCATGGAACAAGTTGCGGGGCGCGATGATCGCGCTCGTGCTCACCCCTTGGTGCCTGCTGCATTTCGATCCGCCCCGATCCTATTTGTTCGCCTGCTCACTGCTTTGTTCGGCTTGGTACGAGGCGTTTGGCCTGCTTCCCAACATCAGGAGCAGCGCGACCCTTCCCCAGATCTACCAGGCGTTTCGCGCCATGCCTGCGGGAGGCAGCGGCCTCGGCAGTCGCCTCGTCGGGCTGCTTGGCATCGTGCTCGCCATCGCCGGGATGCTGGCGCCGGGGGCGTGAGCCATCGGCGGGCTTGCGCATTCGGTCAGTCCTTTTCTCTGTTTGCCCGGCGCGTTGATCCAATGAATCGCCGCTCAGCAAGCGCTCTCGACGCGAGGCGAGATCCAGGTTGCCACCTGGCCTGAGCGGGCTGCGACATCCTGTCAGCCCGCCTTGCACGGGGCTTTGCCTGCAATAATTAATCGAACGATTAATAGATTAATCAAGCGACTAATATGGCTTCGAGGCGGGCGATTTCTTCCGCGGCTGACGCCAACGACTTCTGCCTTCGCCTTTGAAAGGCCCTTCATGCACTGAGATGACGATCGGAGTAGCGAGTGATGAACACACAGGTATTGGTGGTGGGAGCGGGTCCGGTGGGATTGACGATGGCGGCGGAGCTTGCGCGCTACGCATCAAGGTTCGCATCATCGTAGAAAGGGGACGGAGGTAGTTATCCTCAACTGACGACCTCCATCCCTGTTTTTCTCAGGCTGCCACGGCTTGGTGGATGTCCCGCACGACCTCGGTGATCTCGCCGGTGTCGGTGTTGTAGAAGTAGCCAAAGATATCGACGTGGCTCGGCGTACCCGGACTGGCCCGGAGTACGCCGACATCATGCTTGAGGGATGCTTCAAAGTCGTCGATGCACACGCTCTGAGTCTCGTAAGCGTGCGAGATATCCGCGCCGTGTTCATGCCGGAAGGCGTCGACGATGCCTTCGGCCGAGTACGAGGTGGCGCCGCAGTTGGAGTGATGAACCACCACCACGCGCTTGATGCCGAACAGGTGCTGGAGGATGGAAACCGAACGCAGTGCATCGATGGCCCGGCCGGCGGCCACACTGACCGCAGCCAGGGTGGTGGTGGAGCCGACGCGGTTCCCCGCGGCATCCAGGATCACGTCACCGGGGTAAACCTCGTCCCCCAAATGCCTGGCAACAGCGGCGGGAATCCCGGTGACGCGGGGATCGAGGCAATAGATCACCACCGTCTTCAGTGGCACCGCATGCGAGAAAGCTTCGCGCATCGCCGGTTCGTTGAAACCTTCCTGCGCACTGAACACAAATTCGCTGAATTTGCCCTGGTTCTTGCTCATACATGTCTCCTGGACCTGAGATGGCCGACCCGTTCCGTGCGCATCGGTGGATCGGTGAAGAGGAGTGTGAGCAGGGTGCTACGGCATCTCAATGACCTCGGAGGTTATAAGGCCGCCGGCACGGCATCGGTACACTGTTGGCAGGCCAACTCCCGTGACACAGGAGAGCAGCCATCGCCAGCGAGGAATCGAACGTGATCAAGGCAAGCCTTTCAACCACGGGTGAATTGGGCAGATTGCTGAAAGCGTGGCGCGGCATGCGCAACAAAAGCCAGGAAGCATTGTCGTTCGATACGGGAATCTCCCAGCGCCACCTCAGCTATATCGAGAGCGGCCGAAGCTCGCCGAGCCGGCACACGTTGATGGCGGTGGCCGACGGTTTGGACATGCCTTTTCGAGAACGCAACCAGCTGCTGCTTGCGGCCGGCTATGCGCCGCAGTATCAGGATGACGTGTGGGACGCCCAGTCTTTGTCGACCGTCCAGCGGGCGCTCGAACGCATGCTGGCGCAACACGAGCCCTATCCGGCCCTGGTGATGGATCGCTATTGGAATGTGGTGATGGCGAACGACGCCGTGCGACAGCTCTTCGGCCGTTTCATCGATCTCGATCGCTGGCCGCGCCCGCGCAATGTGCTGCACTTGCTGTTCGACCCGCAGGGATTGCGTCCCTTTGTTGGGGATTGGCCCGCGTTCTCGCGGGCGATGTTGCAGCGCGTGCGGCGCGAAGCCGTGGGAGGCCTCATCGACGACCGGCTGCACGAACTGATCGCCGCTTTGCGCGCTTATCCCGACGTCGACGAAGGCGCCGTTGACGGCGATGCCGCGGAGTTGCCGGTGGTTCCGCTTACTTTTCTCGATGGCGAACTCAGGCTCAGCTACTTCTCCCTGGTGACAACCGTGGGAACGCCGCGGGCACCGGGGCCGCAGGAGCTTCGACTGGAATGCCTGTGTCCGGTCGACGAGCCCACCGAATCCTGGCACCGCACCTGAGACGACATCCGATTGCGTCAAGGCTGGTGGATCCCTTGCAACTACGAGCATATACCCTTATTTTGGATATAAGGGCATATGCCCGTATTATTCGAGAGAACCAGGTCATGAACGAAGCAAGCATTCTTGTAAGTGGCGCGACGGGCCGCACCGGCGGTGCCGCCATCGACGAACTGCTGAAAATGGGCCAGCGGGTACGTGCCTACGTGCGCTCGGACGACGAGAGAGCGGCAGCGCTAAGGGTTCGAGGCGTGGAGACCGCCATCGGCGATTTCACCGATATCGACCAGATTCGCGCGGCGATGGAAGGCGTCAGCTCTGCCTATTTCCTGCACCCGATCGCGCCGGGTATCGTCGAGGCCGCTGCCTATGTGGCGCAGGCCGCGAAAGAGGCGGGCGTCACGGCCATCGTCAATATGTCGCAGATTTCCGCGCGCCGCGAGTCCTCCAGCCATGCGGCCCAGGACCACTGGATCTCCGAGCGCGTGTTCGATTGGTCCGGGGTGCCCACCACGCATTTGCGTCCTACGTTTTTTGCCGACTGGCTGATCTACCCGCACTTTGCGCATGAGATCTGGGCCCGGAAAAAGATCGAGTTTCCGTTTGCGGATGGACGTCATGCGCCGATCGGCTCGGGCGATCAGGGGCGGGTGATCGCGCATATCCTGGCCAACCCCGCCGGGCACGAGGGCAAGATCTACACCCTGCACGGCCCCGTCGAAATGAATCACAGCGAGATCGCTGCGGCCATGAGCGAGGTGCTCGGCGCACGCATCGACTATGCGCCGACCTCGATCGACGAATTCAGGCACAAGATGGAAAACGTGTATAAGTTCCCTCCGTTCCTGGTCCAGCACCTGGTGGAAGTGGCCCAGCATTATCGGGAAGGCATCTTCCAGGGCACCAATGATGTAGTCGAGAAGGTCACGGGTACGCCCGCGCTGTCGGTGCCGGCCTTTATCGAACAGCATCGCGCCGCATTTGCCTGATGTCCGCGTTACACGAGGGTTGAGGAGAGTCGAGATGTCGCCAGTCAGGTCGCCCATCGGCGTCGATCAGTGCCACTGTTTTGCGATGAGGAAGGCTGCCCGGCAGATCTCGCGCCTGTATGACAGTCACTTGCAGCCCACCGGTCTGCGTATCACGCAGTTCCTGATATTGGCAGCGCTGAACCAGGAGCAGGGCGTCTCGATCAACGACCTTGCCGAGCGTCTCGATACCGAGCGAACGGCGATGGGAAAAATGGTTGGCGTGTTGGAGCGGGACGGTTTCGTCCGGCTGCGACCGTCGCCGACGGACGGTCGCAGCCGTCTCGTTGAGCTCACCCCGGATGGCAAGGATCTGTTCGAACAAGCGGCGCCGCTATGGCGCGAAGCGCAGCGGCAATTCAGCGACATGAATGGCGCGAAAGACGTGCGAGCCCTGCGGCAAGGTCTTTCAGGCATGAAGACGGGCGATCTGGCCACCTCATCATCCGAGTAAATGTCCGCCTCCATGCCGCAGGCATCGCCTGAGCGCCTCTTGGCTAGAACGTGTAACGCACCCGCCCATACCAGTAGGCGCCATTGCTGCCGATCGGCGAGATCACGTCGTACGGGAAATTGCCGCCGTAGTTGATGTCGCTGTTGGAGCGGGTGGGGTACTGGTTGGTGACGTTGTCGCCGCCGAGCGCAAAGCTGAGGTGGTCGGTGGCGCGGTACTCCACTTCCAGGTCCAGCTGGAAGCGGGGCGCATAGGTCTGGGTGGGGATATAGCCGTCGCCAAAATCGAATACGCGCGTGGTGGCGCCTTGACGGGTGACGCGGCCGAGCAGGCCCCACTGTTTGTTGTCCCATTTGGCGGTGAAGCTTCCGCGCTGGCGCGGCGCTGCATCTGTCAAGGTGTTGCGCGCTTCCACGCCGAACAGCACGTTGTCGGCGCCGGCCGCGATCAGTGCTGGCGGGGTAGCTTCGACACTTCGGACCTGCGTGTTGTTGTGGCTATAGGCCAGGGTGAGCAGCAGGTTGCCGTTGGCGACCTCGGTGCGATAGTTGCCGACCAATTCCGCGCCACGCGTGATGGTATTCACGGCATTGGTGAAGAACTGCACGCTCTGCACGCCGGCCACGCCGAAATTCTGCTGGATGTATTGCTCCAGCCCGTCGTTGTCGATGGTCTCGGACAAGGTGACGCGATGGTCGATGGCGATCTGATAAGCATCGAGGGAGAAGTCAAAGGCGCTGCCGAGTTGACCGGTGATGCCGATGCTGAAGTTGCGCGATTTCTCCGGCTTCAGCGGTTGCGCGCCAAGATCGCGTGCCAAGGGATTGTTGACCGACAGAATGCGCCCCGTCACCAGCTTGCCATCTGCGCCGTAACCCGTCGTGGTGGCCTCGTAGCCGATCTGGCTCAGCGATGGTGCGCGCAGATTGTTGGACGCTGCGCCGCGCAAGGCAAACCCAGGTGCAAACTCCCAACGCGCACTGAGCTTGCCGCTCCAGTTGCCGCCGAAGTCGCTGTAGTGTTCATAGCGGCCCGCCGCGTCGGCGAAGAAGGTGTCGGTGATGTCGCTGGAAACCTCGGCATAGGCTGCCTGCACGCGCCGTGAGAGATCCGCCGCGTCCTGCGGCTGCAGGCCGCCGCCAGCCTGCGCTCCGGCAGGTGCGTCGATCGGTCCGACGGCGTAGGACGCCGGATCTCCCGCGCCGGTGCGGAAGGTTTCATAGCGATACTCGCCGCCGACGGCGAGCGTGACAATCCTGCCAGCCACGTCGTACTGGCGGTTGGCGTCCAGATTGGCCGTGCTCTGGTTGAACGCGTAGCTGCCGATATGGAAGTAAGTGGGGCTCGCTGCACCGAGCGAGGCGTTGAGCGAATCGCGCAAGTCGTAGTCGAACGCGTTCCTGCCCCAGTTGAGGCTGCCGTCGTAATTCCATTCGCCCAGCGTGCCGCGTATGCCGCCGGCGGTCTGTGCATCGCGGTTATGTCCGATGGACTGCGGCAGGTAGCCATCCGGATAGATGGCAGGCACGTTTGCATCGCTGTCGGGATAGCGGAAATAGTTGTCGCCGATGGTGTGGCGCTGCGTATACGTACCGAAGGCATACAGGCTGGCGTGTTCGTTCAGCGGCAGCTCGCCGTTGAACCAGCCGTTGTAACTCTCGTTGGGCGGATCGCCGGCGGCGTAGTTGCGCTGCCCTCGCAGGGCGAGGTTGGCCGGCGTGGAATCGGCAATGAAGTCGGGCACGGTGTCGTAGCCGGCGCGATTGGTGCCGGCATGGTGACTGGTCTCCACGCCCGCATGAAGATAGCCGCTGCCGGCCAGGGTGGTGCCGAAATCCGCGGCCGCATAGCCGCCCTGGCCATCGGTGATCTCGCGATCGGTGGGCCTGAAATGCGTATGGTAGGCGCCGTAATCGGCCGTGACTTCGCCGCCGCTGGGCGCATCCTTGAGGATGATGTTGATGACGCCGGCAATCGCGTCGGAGCCATATTGCGCACCGGCGCCATCGCGCAGCACCTCGACACGTTTGATGGCGCTGATGGGGATGGCATTGAAGTCGACCGGCGTCGTGCCATTGCCGATCTTGGTATCGGTGTTGACCAGGGCCGAGGTGTGAAAGCGCTTGCCGTTCACCAGGACGAGCACTTCGTCAGGCGATAGTCCGCGCAGCTGGGCCGCACGCACATGGTCCGATCCGCCCGAGTTGGACTGGCGCGGAAAATTGAACGAAGGCAGCAGCACGGCCAGCGCCGCGCCCAGTTCGCCGTTGACTGCACCGGCGTTTCGCAAGTCCTGCTCGCTCAATACATCCACCGGCACGGGCGAATCCAGCGACGTGCGATTGCTGGCGCGTACGCCCGTCACCACGACCTGGCCCAGCGTCTTGGGCTGCTCATCGGTGGACTGTGATTGTGCCTGGGCCAAAGGCGCGGCCAGCGTTGCGGCGATGAGTGCAGTGAGCAAGCGGACGCGCGGCAGCGCGGCGTGGCGGTTCGACATGGCAATTCCTTCGGGGTGCAACCGTCCGTCGCGTGAGCCGTGAGGGCGAACGCAGGACAGGATGGATTGATAAGTACTGGCGCCGGGGAGGCGCGGACGAGCGATTACGCCAGGCAACATCGCCGCATGGCGAGGCCATGCGGCGCGTGCGGGCTCTCAAGCATGTAATCGATCATGTTCGACAAACCTGATCCCCAGGTACAGCTGGCAGTGGGCTCGACCTCGCAAGGCGGCCGGTGGTTATTTGTTGCATTGCGCAAGTCATGTTGTCAATACTGCGCGAAGACCAGCGAGCTTTGACGCTCTATCCGTATAGATGTCCAAATTGGTATGAGGAAATAGCCATGTTTCATTTGCGTTTGGCGTGGGCGGTGCTTGCAGCCGGATTGCTCTCTGGTTGCGTTGCCTCGGTGGCTCCCGCGACTGCCACGTTGCACGGCGACGCGGCACATCCCGCGCAAACGCAAGGCTGGGTGGATACGAAGTTGTATTTCGGTCTGGGCATCGTCGGCGATGAAAGCCATGGCATCAGCGAGCAGCGCTGGCGGGAATTTCTCGACGCGCAGGTCACGCCACGGTTCCCCGATGGCTTGAGCGTGGTCGACGTGTATGGCCAGTGGCAGGGCAAGGGGCAGACTGCACCGGAGCGCCTGCGTTCCAAGATGCTGGTGATCGACTATCCCGATACGCCGGAGAATCGAGCTAAGGTGGAGGCCATACGCGCTGCCTGGAAGCAGCTGACGGGTGACCAGTCCGTGCTGCGGGTGACGCAGCCTGCCGAGGTGTCGTTCTGAGATGAGCAGCATGCGTTCGCAACATTGGCTGTCACCCGGCGACATCAATGGTTTTCTTGGACTGGTGGTCGACAACCTGTCGATCATGGCCTTTCTTGCCACCGCCTTGATCGGCATCTTCGGGTTCCCCGCCGATATCGTGTTTCTGCGCATGTTCCCCGGCACGACCTTCGGCGTGCTGCTGGGCAACCTGGCCTATACGGCGATGGCGCGCCGGCTGGCGAAGCGCGAGGGCCGCGACGACGTCACCGCCATGCCGCTGGGCCTGGACGCGCCCACCAGCATCGGCATGGCTTTGCTGGTGCTCGGTCCGGCGTTCCTGCAATTCAAACAGAGTGGACTCGATGAGCACGCGGCGGCGATCGCCACCTGGCAGCTGGGCATGGCCTCGCTGGTAATCATGGGCGTGCTGAAGTTCGTGCTGTCCTTTTTCGGCGGGATGGTGCAGCGGCATGTGCCGCGCGCGGGCCTGCTTGGTTCCATCGCGGGCATTGCGCTGGTGCTGATGGGCTTTCTTCCGCTGGTCGAGATACTCAAGGTGCCGGTGGTGGGCTTCGCCGGCCTGGGGGTGGTGTTGTACGCGCTGGTGGCGCGTGCACGCATGCCATTGGGCTTGCCGGGTGTGCTGGTAGCCTTCGTGATTGCCGCACTGCTGTATTACGGCCTGGGCCCCTTGGGCTGGCTGGGTAGCGGCTATCACGCGCCGGTCGCCTGGCAGTGGCGTTTTGCGCTGCCGCTGCCGACCCTTGAGTGGATGAAAGGCCTTGCAGCGGCCACACCTTATCTGCCATTGATCCTGCCGTTTGGCTTGCTGATGGTGGTGGGCGGCATCAATGTCACGGAAAGTGCGCGCGTCGCCGGCGACGATTACCGCACGCGCGATATTCTGCTGGTGGAAGCCTTGGCAACGCTGGTGGCAGGCTTCTGCGGCGGTGTCGCGCAGACCACGCCTTATATCGGCCAGCCGTCGTACAAGGCGATGGGCGCACGCAGCGGCTACACGCTGCTGACGGGCCTGGTGATCGGTCTCGGCGGCGTGTTCGGTTACCTGTCCAACCTGGTCGAACTGCTGCCGTTGTCGGTGCTGGCGCCGATCCTGGTGTTCGTGGCGATCGGCATCACCGTGCAGGCTTTCGAAGCAACGCCGGTTCGCTATGCCGCGGCCGTCGTGTTCAGCTTTTTCCCGGCCATTGCGCGCATGGTGACGATCAAGCTGAGTGATCCCACCTATGTGCCGAGCGACCACTACGCCGCGCTGTTCGCCGAGCATAGCCACGGCATCTCCGAGCTGGCGGTGATCACCGTGCTGGGCAACGGTTTCATCATCACCTCGATGATCTGGGCGAGTTTCCTGGTGGCCCTGATCGATGGCCGAACGCGTCGCGCGGCCTGCATCCTGCTGTCCGGCGCGGCCTTGAGCCTGTTTGGCATCATTCATTCGGTGGAGCTGACTGGCGGGATCTATGTGCCCTGGACACTCGATGAGGCGTCACGCCAGCTGGTCTGGCAGTTCACGGGCGCCTATGTGGTGCTCGCCATCGTGTTGCTGCTGCTTGCGTTGGCAGCGCCGCGTGAAGCCCGCCGTGCATCCTGAGCGGATGTCGCGCGACGTGAGGATGGGCAGCATTGACCGGCGATAAGCAAAGCAGCTCCCGGGCGCGAGGACGGCACGGATTCACGCTGTCCCTCGTGGTGGCCACGCTGCTCGGCGTGCTTGTGGGCTGGCTTTGCAATCGCACGTTGACGACGGATCGGGCGACCGCCATCGCTGCTGACCTTTCTGTCATCACGGATATCTTTCTGCGGCTGATCAAGATGATCGTCGCACCTCTGGTGTTTGCCTCGCTGGTATCCGCCGTCGCGCGCATGGGTGGTGCGGCGGAGATCGGGCGTATCGGCATCAAGACACTGGCCTGGTTCGTCGCGGCCTCCTGTGTGTCGCTCACCGTGGGCCTTCTGATGGCGCACTGGCTGCAGCCGGGTGCCGCGTTGCATGCCATGCCCGCTTTTGCGCAATGGCCGGCGGCAAGCGGCAGTGCCGGCGTGGCCACGAGTTTTTCGCTAGGGGACTTCATCAATCACCTGATCCCTCGCTCCTTCGTCGAAGCCATGGCGGACAACGAGATCCTGCAGATCGTGGTGTTCTCGCTCCTGATCGGCCTGGCGGCGGCATCGCTGAAGGACAAGGCGCAGGGCTTTGTCGAGCTGGTCGATTCTTTGGCCGCCGTGATGTTCAAGATCACGGACTATGTGATGAAGGTCGCGCCACTGGCGATCTTCGCGGCGCTGGCCAGTTCGATCTGCCTGCACGGCATCGCCATCATGGGCACGTATGCGCGCTTCGTGGCGGGCTTCTACCTGTCGCTGCTTATTCTGTGGGTACTGCTGCTGGCCGCGTTAAGCCTGATCATCGGATCGCGCAGCCTGCGTCTGCTGACCAGCATCCGGCAGACGGTGCTGCTGGCGTTTGCCACGTCCTCGTCGGAAGCGGCGTATCCGCGCCTGCTCGAGCAATTGGTGGCGTTCGGCATACCGCGCCGCATCGCCAGTTTCGTGCTACCGCTGGGATACTCGTTCAATCTCGATGGCGCGATGATGTATTGCACGTTCGCCATCCTGTTTATCGCACAGGCTTATGGCGTCGAACTCAGTGTGGGGCAGCAGATCACGCTGTTCGGGCTGCTTATGCTCACCACCAAGGGACTGGCCGGCGTGCCGCGCGCCGCCATTGCGGTGATTGCCCTGACGCTGCACTACTTTCACCTGCCCGACGCCGGCGTCGCGCTGGTGCTGGCGGTCGATCACGTGCTGGACATGGGGCGCTCGGCGACGAACATCGTGGGCAACTCCGTGGCGGCCAGCGTGGTGGCGTCGTGGGAAGGGCAGCTTGATGCGCCCGCCGATAGCGATCGCCCATGAAGATCCTTCTCCACACCGTTGCTCTGAACATCGCCCATCCCTAGCGAGGTCTTATGCCTGCCATTGCCTATCTCGAATGCTCCCGCTGCCATGCGCGACTGCCGGCCGATGTGCCGCAGACGCTGTGCACGCAATGTCCCGAACAACCTGCGGGCGCGCTCTACGTGCGATACGACCTCACGCCACTGCTCGGTAGCTCGCCAGCCGATGTGGTGAACGGCGGCGATGCGAGGACGCCATGGCGAGGCATGTGGCGTTACCGCGCCGTGCTGCCCGAGGTGGCGCCCGTGACCTTGGGTGAGGGCTGGACGCCGATGCTGCGCAGCAAGCGTCACGATGCACTTTTCCTCAAGGAGGAGGGCGCCAATCCAACTGGGTCATTCAAGGCGCGCGGGTTGTCGCTGGCTGTGACCATGGCGCGCCACTATGGTCTGCGCAAACTGGCCATTCCATCGGCCGGCAACGCGGCTGGTGCGCTGGCTGCCTATGCCGCCGCGTCGGATATCGAAGCGCATATCTTCATGCCGCGCGATGTGCCGCTCGCCAACCTGGTGGAAGCGACCGCCTATGGCGCCAAGGTGACCCTGGTCGACGGCGTGATTTCCGACTGCGCGCGCATCGTCGGCGAGCGCAAGGTGAGCGAGGGCTGGTTCGATATTTCCACGCTCAAGGAGCCGTTCCGCGTGGAAGGCAAGAAGACCATGGGCTACGAACTGGTCGAGCAGCTCGGTTGGGAATACCCCGATGCGGTGTTCTATCCCACCGGTGGCGGCGTCGGCCTGATCGGCATGTGGAAGGCATTCGACGAGCTCGAGCAACTGGGTTGGGTGAAGCCGGGCAAGCGGCCACGCATGTTCGCCATTCAGTCGTCAGGATGTGCGCCGGTGGTGAAGGCCTTTGACGAAGGTGCTGCGGTCAGCCAGATGTGGGCGGATCCGAAGACGGCAGCCTCGGGCCTGCGCGTGCCCAAGGCGTATGGCGACTACATCATCCTGGATATTTTGCGCGCTTCGGGCGGCAAGGCTGTGGCGGTATCCGATGAAGACACCTTTGCGTCGTTGCGCGACTGGGCGGCCAACGAAGGCATCTTCCTGTCACCGGAGGGCGCAGCGGCCACCGCTGCCTACGATCAGTTGATCGCCTCGGGCGATCTGAAGGCGTCCGACCGCGTGGTGATCTTCAACACCGGTGCAGGTTTGAAGTACACCGATGTGATTGCCGCCGAGCTGGGCCTGTCAGGCGCACAGAGTTCGTAGCCTCAAGCCTGGGCTTCGCGTCGCAGGTCATCGGGATCGGCCGTGTGGAAGTGGCGCCTGAACGCCACTTCGCCGGTCACCGGCTCCTGCAGTTCACGCGCGTAGCGGTGGCCGGCGTAGATCGCATGGGCGATCAGGCCGGGCGCCTCGGCGTCGCCGATGCAGCGTACCGAGCGGATGCCGGCGCCGCCCCAGTGACCCTGGCGTTGCAAGAGCTGCTGGTAGAGTGCGTCGTCGGGCAGGCGCGAGGTGATGGTGACCACGGCATCGCAGGGGCGCTCGGTGCGCTGATCGTCCCAGCTGTTTTCCAGCGTCAGCGTTGAGCCGTCGAAGCCGGCGATGTTGTGCGACACCACGGCCTCGATGCCGAGCTTGGCCATGCGCTTGCGGATATGGCGGTAGTCGAGCGTGTTGACGCTCCATGGGGCGATGCTGTCTTCCGGCGTCACGTAGGCGACCTCGCAACCGCGAGCGCGCAGCAGTTCGGCGGCTACGCTGGCGTAGTAGAAGCCGTCATCGTCGAAGATCGCGACGCGGCCTTCGGGCAGGCGGCCATCCATCAGGTCATCGAGCGTGAACACGCGCGCGTTGTCCAACAAGCTGGGAATGCCCAGTCCATTGCTGCGGCCAAAGCCATCGCGTCGCCAGTGACAGCCGGTGGCCAGCACCACGTGTTCGGCGCCGAAATCGATCACGTCCTGCGCGGTGAGCGGCGAATCGAGATAGACGCTCACGTTGTTGAGCTTGCCGATCTGCCCCATGCGCCAGTCGCGCACGCGCGCCCACTCGGCGAGTCCGGGCAGGCGGGCTTCGCGCGTGACACGGCCGCCCAGTTCCTTGCGCGATTCGGCCAGGCTCACGTCGTGGCCGCGCTGGCCGAGTGCGCGTGCCGCCTCCAGTCCTGCCGGCCCGCCGCCGACCACCAATACCCGGGTGGGTTGGGGCGCGGGTCGGATGCGCTCGGGATGCCAGCCCTTGCGCCATTCCTCGCCCATGCTCGGGTTCTGCGTGCAGCGGATCGGCGAGATGGTCATGTCGCCTGAGACGCAGATATTGCAGCCGATGCACTCGCGGATATCGTCGACGCGACCTTCTTCGATCTTCTTGGGCAGGTAAGGATCGGCGATCGATGGACGAGCCGCGCCAATCAGGTCGATCACGCCGCGCCGGATCTGCGACACCATGGTGTCGGGCGAGGTGAACCTCCCGACGCCGACGACCGGTTTGGTGGTGGTCTTCTTGACGAAATCGATGAACGGTTCCTGCGCGCCTTCGGCAGCGAAACGCGAAGGCACCGAATCGTTGTACCAGGCGGCGAGATTGACGTCCCACAGGTCGGGCAGCTCGGCCAGCATGCCGACGATGTCCTGCGCCTCGGCCAGTTCGACGCCGCCGGGGCCCAGCAATTCCTCGGTGGCAAAACGCAGCGCGACGGCGCAGGTGTCCCCGACGGCATCGCGGGTGTCCTGCAGCACTTCGCGCAGCAGGCGCACGCGGTTCTCCAGCGAGCCGCCGTATTCGTCGCTGCGCTGGTTGCGGCGGCGCTGCAGGAAGTGCATGGGCAGCGACAAGTCGTGCGCGGCGTAGACATAGATGATGTCCATGCCGGCGCGCTTGCCGCGCAAGGCGGCCTCGCGATGCCAGCGGCGGTACTCGCGGATGTCGTGCAAGGTCATCGCGCGGGCTTGCGAGGGATAGCCGTACTTCGATACCTGGTGCGATGGGCCGAGCAGCACTTCGCGTGAATAAAGATTGGATGCGGTCGGACCATTGTGCGAAAGCTCGAGCGCTGCGAGCGCGCCATGGGCATGCACTCTGTCGCACATCAGCGCGAGCGCAGGAATATCGCGGTCGTCCCATAGGCGTGCTTCGACGTAAGGCGTGAGATCGCTGCTGGGGTGGATCTCACATTCCTCGGTCGACACCACCGCCCAGCCGCCTTCGGCCTTGATCTCGCGCATGGCGGCATGCGCCAGCGGCATCGCGTGGCCCATGCCGTTGCAATGCGGTACCTGGAAAAAGCGGTTCTTTGCCGTGACGGGGCCGATCTTTACCGGCGTGAACAGGATGTCGTAGCGCGGATCTCTCATCGAACTCATACCTTGGCCGGTGCGGTTGCGCTGTGCGGCGATTTGCGACGCAGGCGCATGATGGCGTAGAGGGGCAGGCCCGCCGCGATCAGGCCCATCGCAAGCAGGAAGGGCTCGTGACCGCTGCCCACGAAGGCGAACACGGCATAGATCGCACCGCCAATCGCCACCAGCAATACCTTGCGGCCCATGCCAAAGGCAGCGTTGCGACGCCACAAAACGGCCAGCGCGAGCGAGCAGCACAGATACAGGGGGAGGTTCGCCGCCGTGACCACGCGGGTGAGGAAGGTGAACGCCGCCACCAGCGACTGGCTGTAGCTCATCCAGGTCATCACCGAAGCGAGCAAGCCGGTGACGACCAGCGCGATGGCGGGTGCGCCGCGGCGATTCTGTCGCGCGAATACGGCCGGCAGCACGCCGTTATTGGCCATGGTGCGGGTGAGTTCGCCCATCAGCAGCGTCCAGCCATTGAGTGCGCCCAGACCGCTTACCACCACGAACAAGGCAAGCCATCGACCGGAGCCGGCCGCGGAGAAGCGATCCATCAGCAAGGCGAACGGCGCATTGGCGTTGGCCAGCTCCGTCTGATCGATCAACAGCAGCGGCACGGCCGAGACGACGATGTAGACCATCGCGACAAGAATGGCGCCTGCCATGGTGGCGCGTGGAATCGTGCGCCCCGGGTTGTTGACGCGCCCGGCGGGAATGCTGGCCGACTCGATGCCAAGCATCGCGTACAGGGCGATGGTCGAGGCAGCCAGGATGCCGCTGAAGGTGATCGGCGTGGCCGGCGGGTGCGCCACATAGCTTGCAGGGGAGGTGAGCAGGACCCATCCACCGAGCAGCGCGATGGCGACCATGGGCAACAGCTTCAGTGCCGAGGTGACAATCTGCACGGCGCCTCCCGAGCGCACGCCGAACAGATTGACGATCACAAACAGCCACAACAGGCCCAGCGCGAACAGCGCCGGCTGGATCACCGCCAGTTGCGGCATCACCACGGTGATGTAGCCGACCACGCCGGTGGCAAGCGCCGCATTGGTCAGCCACAGCGAGACCCAGTATGCCCATAAGGCCATGAAGGCAGGGAGATCACCGAGGGTGCAGCGAATGTACTCGTACGGTCCGTCGGCTCCCGGCAGCGCTTTGGACAGATGCGCGAATACCCGGGCCAGGATCAGGCAGCCGACCAGGGTCACCAGCCAGCCGATCAACGCATTGAAACCGTAGGGAGCCAGCGACGAGGGCAGGATGAAGATGCCCATGCCGATCACGTTGCCGACCACCAGGGCGGTGCAGGTCCAGAAGCCGATCTTTTTGCCTTCGCTCACGTCATCTGCACTCGTTGGGTTAGTCGAGGGAAACCGTCTCACCAGCCTTGATCACCCCTTGCACCTTGCGCAGGCATTCGACGTCCTGCAGCGGGTCGCATGCCACGGCGACCAGGTCGGCCGCCTTGCCGGGCGCAATCGAGCCGAGTTCCTTCTCCTTGCCCATCAGGCGTGCCGCGTCGATGGTGGCCGAGCGGATCGCCTGCAGAGGCGTCATTCCATACTTCACCATGTACGCGAATTGACGGGCGTTGTCACCGTGCGGATACACGCCGGCATCGGTGCCAAAAGCGATGTGCACACCGGCTTTTACTGCTTTGCGGAAACCTTCGCGCTGGGCATCGGTGGTTTCGATGTTTTTGCGCAAAGTCTGCTCGGACCAGCCCTCGCGGCGACCCACGCTGTCGATGTAGTCGCCGTTGTAGATGTCCGCCACCAGCCAGGTGCCGTGCTGCACCATCAGGGCGATGCCTTCGTCGTCGATCAGCGAGCCGTGTTCGATGGAGCGCACGCCGGCGCGGGTCGCCCGCTTGATGCCTTCGGCGCCATGCGCGTGCGCGGCGACGAACTTGCCACGCTTGGCCGCCTCCACGACGGCGACGTGGATCTCCTCTTCGGTGTATTCCGATACGCCTGGCTCGGTGTTGTCGGCGAGCACGGCGCCGGTGGCGATCACCTTGATGTGATCGACGCCATGGTCGAGCAGGAAGTCGACATGTTTGCGCACGTCTTCCACGCCCTTGGAGACGCCGACCCGGAATTCCGGCGGCACCACCGTGCCCGGCGGCAGCCCGGTGATTTCGCCGCCACCGCCGGGGATGGTGATGTACGCACCGGCAACGAACATGCGCGGACCCGGCACATAGCCGGCGTTGATGGCGTCGCGCAATGCGATATCGGCAAAGCCGCGGAATACGCCCACGTCGCGCACCGTGGTGAAGCCGGCGCGCAGCGTGTCGTGCGCATTCTTGGCGCCGATGAAGGCATCGCGCGCCGGGTTGCTCTTGAGCGCGGCGCCGTAGTCGGCTGTCTCCATCTCATCGGCCAGATGAGTGTGCATGTCCATCAGGCCGGGCACGACGGTATAGGCCGTCCAGTTCAATACCTTGGCGCCATTGCCGCTGCTGGCCGCCCACGGTTGCACGGACACGACGCGACCTTCAACGATGGTGACAGCCTGGTCACTGAGCAGCTTGCCGCTGTCCACGTCGAGCAGATGGCCGGCGTGTACGACGGTGCGTTGTACGCCTTGCGCATCAGCAACGGGCAGGGCACACGCCATCGCGATGGCACACAACAGGCCGGACAACTTCATCGTCATGCAGGTTCTCCAGCGCCGTGGGCATAGGCCGTGCGCAACAGGTTGTGGAAATGCCAGACGCCGCCTTCGCGCTTGGGGCACAGGCGGCCAGGTTGGTAGTAACCGGAGGCGAGGCCCTTCTGCACGGCCTCGCAGATATCGATGTCTTCCTGCTGCACTTCATCGCTGAACGTCTGGTCGGCCGCGATGCGTTTCTGCGCCGCCTCGTCCTGCGCGTAGTAATAGTCGAACTCCACGCGGCAGCGGCCCGGCCCCAGCGGCAGGATGCGGTTGGTCTGCAGGCGGCCAGGCATGATGTTCAACATCACGTTGGGATAAACGAAGTAGTAGAACGCCTGGCCATCGCCGTAGATCTCCGCGCTGTTGCGCAAGGGCGAGGATTGCAGCGAGTGCCACGGGAACAACTCGGTGTCGTAGGCGCGATAGTCCAGCACTCTGGACAGACCCGGATGCACATGGGGCAGGTGGTAGCCCTCCAGAAAGTTGTCGATATACACCTTCCAGTTGCAATCGAGGTCGTAGCTGTCGCGGCGCAGATAGCGCATCGCGGACAAGTCGATGGGGGCGATGCGTTCGGCGATGCCGCCGTAGACCTCGTCGAAGGCAGGCGTGTGTTCGTCCAACGCTACGAACACCAGCCCTTGCCACTCGTGCACGCGCAGCGGTGGCAGGCGGATATCTTCCACCTTGAAGTCACAGGCGTCCTGCATTTCCGGGGCGCTGCGCAGCTGGCCTTCGAGGGTGTAAGTCCAACCGTGGTACTTGCAGTGCAGCGAACGCGCGCCCTTGCCATTGCACAGCGCAAGCGGGCCGGCGCGGTGGCGGCAGACATTGGGGAAGGCGCGCAACACCTTGTCCTGGCCGCGCACGATCAGCACAGGTACGCCGCCGATATGTTCCACCACATGGTCGCCCGGACCGGTCAGCTGTTCCTGATGGGCTACCAGCTGCCAGCTGCGTGCGAATACCGCACGCTGTTCCATCGTAAGCATGGGCTCGCCGAAGTAATACTTCGGGTCGAGTGCGCGGGCGAGAGTGAGATCGGTGATCTTCGTGTCAGCGTTCATGCGCGGTGGGTTTCCCGGGATAGACTGATCCAACAAACGGTCGAACTCTGGAGTGTCCATGCCCCGCTGTCGTCTTGCGTTTGTTCTGTGGGCCCTGTGCGGCGTGGCCTCGGCGGCCGAGCCCCGCGCCAGGGATCTTGGTATTCCCTTCGACGGCACGCCCGGTCCGCTCAACGCGATAACCGACGTGACTGGTGTGACGGTAGGTCAGGTGACCCTGATTGAGGATCTCCCCAACGGGCACAAGGTGCGCACGGGCGTCACGGCGATTCTTCCCCGCGGACACGACAGCTTCGACATCCCCACCTTCGGCGCGTCGTTCGCGCTCAACGGCAATGGCGAGATGACCGGCACGACCTGGCTGGAGGAGTCGGGCGAGCTGGAAGGCCCCGTCATGCTGACCAATACCCACAGCGTCGGCGTGGTACGCGATGCGGTGATCGCCGAGCGCGTGCGTGCGGGTGGCGCGGATGCATCGGGCTACTGGTGGTCGCTGCCGGTGGTGGCCGAAACCTGGGATGGCGACCTCAACGACATCAACGGCTTTCACGTCCGTCCCGAGCACGCAGCGCAGGCTCTGCGTGACGCCAAGAGCGGGCCCGTGGCCGAAGGTAATGTCGGTGGCGGCACCGGCATGATCTGCCACGAATTCAAATGCGGTATCGGCACCGCCTCGCGGCGCGTGCATATCGGCGAGCGCGACTACACCATTGGCGTGCTGGTACAGGCCAATTACGGACTGCGCGACAGCTTGCGCATCGCCGGCGCGCCGGTGGGCAAGTATCTTCGCGACGACCGCGTGCGCAGCGGGGCCCATACCGCCGCCGCGGACACCGGCTCGATCATCATCGTGGTAGCCACCGATGCACCGCTGCTGCCCCAGCAGCTCAAACGCATCGCCAAGCGCGCCGGCATGGGGTTGGCGCGCATGGGCAGCTATGCCGGCAATGGCTCGGGCGACATCTTCTTGGCCTTCTCCACCGCCAATGCCCAGGCGCTGCACGATGCACCGCTGCAGCAGGCGAGCTTCATCGGCAACGACCATGTGGACCCGTTGTTCGAGGCCACGGCGCAGGCGGCGGAGGAGAGCATCGTCAATGCGATGATCGCCGCGCGCGACATGCAGGGTGATGGCGGGCACTACGCCAAGGCCATCCCGCATGCGGAGCTGATCAAGCTGCTCAAGCGCTTCGGGCGATACGAGCCGTCGCATTGACGTTGTACTGATCACGGATTCGCGCCCGCCGACTTGAGGAAGCGGTCGTACCAGGCCAGGTTGCGTTCCAGGCGGTCGCGCAGGTAACTTGGTACGGTCAGCCCATGATGCTGGCCGGGATACATCACCAGTTCGGTGGGAACACCTAGCGAGCGCAGCGCCTGGTACATCTGCTCGGCGCCGATACAGGGCACGTTGAAGTCGCGCTCGCCGCACTGGAACATCGTTGGCGTCTTGATCCGGTCCGCGTGGAGGAACGGGTAGCTCGCACGGTCGTAGGCGTCGCGATTGGCCCAGGGCGTGCCGAGCTCGAGTTCGTACTCGCGTGCGTACTCATCGTCGCCATACATGCCATACATGTTGCCCGAGCCTGCGCCGGCGATGGCGGCCTTGAAGCGCGTATCGCGGGTGATGACTTCGTCGGTGAGAATCGCGCCGTAACTCCAGCCGCCGATACCCAGGCGGGCGGGATCGGCAACCCCCAGCGCTACGGCGCGATCGACGCCGGCCAGCACATCCTGGGTGTCCTTGTTGCCCCAGTCGGCGTAGATCGCCTTGGCGAATTCAAAGCCGCGGCCCGAGCTGCCGCGCGGATTCACGGCGAGCACCGCGTAGCCATGTGCCGCGTAAACCTGCCAGTCGGGCATGAACTCGTGACTGAACTGGTACACCGGGCCGCCATGGACGCGCACGATGGTCGGATAGCGTCGACCCGGCACATACCCCAGGGGTTTGGTCAGCAGCGCATCCAGAGGAGTGCCATCAGCGCTTTGCAGGTGCAGCGTTTCGGTGGTTGCCAGGTGTTTGCCATCCAGCCACGCGTTGTGATCGTCCAGCAGGCGCAAGTGGTCCTGCTCGACTGCCGACAGTTGCGGGGGGTGCAGGCTATCGCCGCCCAAGACGACTACGCGGCCGTTGTCCGATACGTCCAGGTCGGTATCGAAACGATCCCCGTGGGTCAGTTCGGCGATTTTTCCACTCGACAGATCGACGCGGGACAAGTGGGTGACCTGCGCCTGCTCAATCAAGACATAGACGCTGCGTCCGTCGGGCGACCAGCGCGGCTTGGTAAAGCAGCGATCGATCGGAGCCGGCAGCGTGGCCTTGCCGGTGGCGACATCAATAATCGCCAACTGCCAGGGGGCGTAATAGATCCACTTGTCTTCGCCGCTTTGCAGATAGGCGATACGCGTGCTGTCGGGACTCCACGTCGGGCGCGTTTCCCAGTAAGGGTCGAGATCGGCGCCGGAAAACGTGGTGAGCTGTCTTTCTTTGGCGCCGGCACGCGGAGCGATCACATAGATGTCGTAGTTGAGGTGGCGATCGGGATCGGCGCCGCGCCTGGTGACATAAGCGATCAGTTTGCCGTCGGGCGACCAGGCGGGCAGCTGTTCGTCATGTTTTCCGGAGGTGAGCGCGGTGGCGGTCCCGCTGGCGAGATCCACCAGGTAGAGATGCTTGTGGCGGTTGCCCAGCCAGCCGGTGTCATCGTCCTTGAACTGGAAGCGGTCGGTGGCAATGGGCAGCGGGTGCCTGGGTTTCTTGCTGCCCGGCGGATATTCGGGATCGAAGGCGATGGCCGCGAGTTGTTTGCCATCGGGCGAAAGCACGAAGTCCTCGACGCCGCTCGGCAGGTTGGTGACCCGATGCGCTTCGCCACCATCGGCCGGCATCACCCAGACCTGGGTCTTGGTGTCGTCGTCGCTGGCTTCGCCATCGAGCTTGCGGTCGGCAAGGAAGGCGATCAACTTTCCATCGGCGGACCACTGCGGACGACTCTCGCTGCTGTCCGGCGTGTGCGTGAGTTGCACGCGACCGGTGCCGTCATAGCGCACGCGCCACAGGTCCGATTGCGGTTCATCGCGTTCCAAGTTGGCCGTGCTCACGGTGTAGACGATCGACTCGCCGTCGCGCGACAAGGCCGGCTCACTGACATCGGCGATGCGATTGATGTCGGCAGCGTTGAATCGCGTGTCGTCGGCTTGGGCCGCGCCGGGGCAGCACAGCAACGCCCACACGACCAACGGCAGGCACAGAGTTCGCTTCATCGGGTGCCTCGTGTGGATTCGGTGGTCGCGGGGTTGCCGGCCATGGCGCGATACGCTTCGCGTGCCTGGTTGAGGTAGTCGAGCGTTGCCCGCTTTTCTTCAGCGGTGTTGTAGTCGTCGCGAGCGGACGCCGCTTCGATGGTTCGCGTCAGCCAGTGGGCAAACCATGCGGCGTCACCGGGTGCACTTGGCGCACGCACGTGATCGCCAAGCCAGACTGGATTGGTAGTGGCGTAGGGGTAGATATCCAGCACCTGCGGATCGCCGCCTTCGTTCCAGGCGCGCAGCAGCAGCCAGCCGCCGTCCAGCTCGATCTCGCCTTCTGCGTCGAACGCATGATGGTCGCCGCCGAGCGCGAAGCTTTTCACCACTTTGCCGTTATGCACCAGCTCCAGGTGTTCCACCGCCACCGGCGAGCGCAGGGCGACGCGATAGTGATGTTTGCCTGGTGCAACCGCGTCACCGGGCCTGGCGTCGTCCAGCAGCAGGCCGAGCAGCGGCCCATTGCTGGCGAACCCGTGACCGGCCCTCAAGGCCGCCATGGCGGACGCTGCATCGCGTTTGCCGGCGGTGTTGAGAAACACGCGATTGAGACCCACCGGCCCGCGCAGCGAGGCATAGTTGGCCATCGCATCGGTGCCCGAGCCGGTAGGCAGGTGGAAGCCAAGATTGAGCAGGCGATACCAGACCTGGGCGGTCGCCTTGTGGTCGGAGAAGCCGATCACTTCCATGTAATCCACCTTGCCGTTGATCACGTCTGCCGGCAGTTCGTTGCTCAACACAGCGTCATGCGCTGGATCGGGCAAGGTGTCGAATGGATGCACGTAACCGACCAGGCCGCCCTGCGCATGCGCCAGGTCGGCAATCACGCCGTTGTGCGGATACGGGCTTGCCATCGCCGTATGCCGATAGGCGGAAAAATCCGGCGTGATGTAGTGGTCGCCGAGGTTGAGCAGGCCCAGGTGGCCCCAGAAGCTGGTGTGATATTCCTGGCCGTGCAGTACCAGGCTGTGCGGCAGGCTGGCCGGATCGGCATCGGTGCGGAAGTAGGCGATATCGGGAATGCGCTCTTCCTTGTTGACCACCAGGTCATAGGCGATATCGAGATCTTCGGCACGCGCCTGGCGCGCAAGGTTCGCTGGCGTATTGCGATAGTGGCCGCCGTAATTCATATGGATATGCAGGTCGGCGCTGATCCAGTTGCCGAACGCCGCGGGCAACGCTTGCGGAACGAGCGTGGCGCGCACGGACAGATCGGGGCCTGCCGAAACCTTTATCGTCTTGCGCCAGGGCGCATAGGCAAAACCGTGCTGCACCCAGATCTTCACGGCGCCGACAGGCACGTCCAGCGCACACGGCGGCGCGCAGTGGAAGTAATGGGTTTCGGCCGATTGCAGGGTTCGGTCGAAGCCGTCGTCGGCATGCATCCAGGCATCGTCCGGTGCGTAGGCCCGGCCGTCCTGGCCGAGCACGGCGACGCGCGCGGGTGTGCGCTCGCCGTGCTCGTCGACGATGTCGAGCACCAGGCGAATGCGTGGCGTCTTGTATTGACGATGGGCTGGCGTCACCGTGGTCGTGGCGCCGCCGAGTACTGTGACGACGCGCAGGGCGGTGTTGCCGGTTTGGTTGTCAACGTAAACGATGCGCTTGCCGTCGGGTGACCAGCGCGCATTGCGGCGGTCGAAATCACCGAAGGTCAGCGGGAGCGGCGCAGCGCCGGTGCTTGTGGTCAGCCACAGCTGCTGCCACTGCCGACCGTGGTAGCTGGTGTAGAGCAGGCGCTTGCCGTCGGGATTGAGCTCGGGCCGCGCGTTCCAGCTGGTCTCTTCGCTGAGCAGCTTGCTGCGTTTGCCTGGATCGGCCACCGGCACCGACCACACATCGCCCGTGCCCCAGGCGATCTCCGGATTGCTGACGTAGTAAATCGTCTTGCCGTCCGGCGACCAGGAGGGATTGATGGCGTGGTCGAAGGCCGAGTAGTAGTAACGGTCCAGCGCCGTCTTGCGCTCACCCGGCAGGGCGCGCGCATGGTGCAGGCCGTTCGCATCGATGTCGGCCATGAACAGGTTGAAATGCCCGGTTCCCTGCGTCGACACCCAGGCGATTTGGCGGCCGTCCGGCGACAGGCGCGGCTCGACATTCACCGCGCCGCCTGAGGTCAACGCCTGCTCGCGTCCCGTCGTCAGGTCGAGCCGCCACAGTTCGATGGCGTTGCCGTCGTAGCGGGCGAACACCACGCTGCGGCCATCGCGAGCGACGTCCGGTTGATTGTCGTAGGCGCGCGGGGCGTGGGTCAGCTCGGTCGCCGCATCGCCGTCGATGCGCTGCCGCCAAAGCGAGCCGCCCATGCTGTAGATCAGCGCGTCTCCGTCAGGCATGAAGCTGGCGAAGTCCGGCCCCGTGGTGAGCTGCGGCAGGTACAGCTCGCGCCAGTAGTAGTTGTGCGGCAGGTCGACCTGCTTGAGCACGCTCTCGCGCGCCGCCTGCGCCGAACCAGCGCAGGCGAACAGGGCGAACGCGATGGCCGGGCGACGCATCCGGTCAGTGTCCCGCCAGTGCCTGATCGAGACTGGCGCGCAGCAAGACCATGGCCTCATCGATCTCGCTGGTGCTCACGCTCAGCGGCGGCATGAAACGCACCGTGCTGGTGCCGCAGGAGAGCAGCAGCAATCCGTTGTGGAAAGCGCGGGTGACCACGGCGTCGCACAAGGCGCGGGCCGGCGTGCGCTCGGCATCGGCTTCCACCAGTTCCATGCCGATCATCAAGCCCTTGCCGCGCAGTTCGCCGATGCAGGGATAGTCGCGCGCCAGCTCATGCAGGCGTGCCATGAAATGCGCGCCGGTCGCCGCCGCGTTGTCGGCCAGGCCTTCGGAGACCAGGTCGAGCGTGGCATTGGCTGCGGCGCAGGCGAGCGGATTGCCGCCATAGGTGTTGCCGTGCGCGCCGCGCTTCCACTGCGACATGAGCGATTTCTTCGCGACCACCGCGCCGATCGGCAGGCCCGAGCCCAGGCCCTTGGCCAGCGTCATGATGTCCGGCACCACGCCGGTGTGCTCGCAGGCAAACATCTTGCCTGTGCGGCCCACGCCCGATTGCACTTCGTCGAAGATCAGCAGGATGCCGTGCTCGTCGCAGAGCTCGCGCAGGCCGGCCAGGAAGCCCTCGGGCGGCACGATATAGCCGCCTTCGCCCTGGATCGGCTCGACCAGGAACGCGGCGACTTCGGAAGCCGGCACGCTGCGCTCGAACAGCATGCGGATGTAGTCGAGCACAGCCTTGCCCTGATCGGCGCCGGCAAACAGCGGGCGATAGGGATTGGGATACGGCACATGGGTCACGCCCGGCATCGTCGGCGCAAAGCCCAGCTGCTGCGTGTACTTGCTCGAGGTGAACGAGAGCGAGCCCATGGTGCGGCCATGGAAACCGCCAAGGAACCCGATATAGCGCGGCCGGCGGGTCACGTAGCGCGCCAGTTTCAGCGCGCCTTCCACCGCTTCGGTACCGGACTGGCAGAGGAAGCTCATCGCCGCTTCGCCAGCCAGTGTCTGCATCGGCGCCACGCGTGCAAGGCGCTCGCCCAGGCCGAGCATCTGCGCATGCCAGTAGTCGCTGGAAATGTGCAGGAACTGATCCGCGGCCTTCTTCACTGCATCGACCACGCGCGGATGGGCGTGACCGGTGGCGCACACCGCAATGCCTGCGGCGAAATCGAGGAAGCGGTTGCCGTCGACGTCCCACACTTCGGTGCCGCGGCCGTGCGACATCGCGAACGGGTAATCGCGCGGATACGAGGGCGAGATCACCTCGGCATCGCGGGCGATCATCGCGGTGGCCTTGGGGCCGGGCAGGGCAGTCTTGATGTGGGCCGGATTGGGCACGGTCATGGTCACGGCAATCCTTCAGCGGGCAGCGGAATATGGACAGGGCGCGCGTGCGCCTCGAGGGTGCGTGCGTTGAGTGCGCGCAAGGTGTTGAGTTCGTGTGCGCTGGGAGCGGCAATCGTGTCCAGCTGTTCGGCGATCCGCAGCGGCCAGCCGATCGCGGCGCGCGCTTCGTCGACGCTCGTGCCGGCGTACAGCGCCACCAGCTGCAGTTCTTCGGACTCGGGGTGCGGCGCGAGCATGCCGATGTCGGTAATCACTGCACGCGGGCCGCCGCCCATCGCTCCTGCGCGTGCCCGCGCGCCATGGCCGTCGAGATAGCCGGCGCTGGTGCGAAAGTCGAGCTGCTCGACGAAGCTGCGCGTGGAGGCCTTTGCCATCACGAACACCTGCTTGGCGTGCAGCGCGATTTCAGGCGCGCCGCCGGCGCCGGGCAGGCGCGTTGTCGGTGCGTCATACGGGCCGATCACGGTGCTGTTGAGGTTGCCGTGGCGATCGATCTGCGCGGCGCCAAGAAACCCTACGTCGACGCGTCCCGCCTGCAGGTAGTAGCTGAAGACTTCGGGGAGCGAGATCACGCAAGCGGCGGTTTCGGCCAATTCGCCGTCACCGATCGACAGGGGCAGCACATCGGGCCGGGTGCCGATGGTGCCCGACTCGTAGATCAGCACGATCCCGGGTGCATGCGTCAGTCGCGCCAGGTTGCAGGCTGCGCTGGGCAGTCCGATGCCAACGAAACAAACGGCGTGGTTGGTCAGCAGGCGCGATGCGGCGATGGTCATCCACTCGTCGCGGGTGCAATCACTCATGATGCCGCCTGCTGCAAACCGGCGAGGAACGACCGATGATCATGGGCGCCGATCACGTTGACGTTCATCCAGGACCTGAAACTGTCGCGTTCACGCGCAATCGCGTCCCAGCGCTGATAGAACGCGTTGTCTCGCGTGTAGTGGCCTTGCGCATACGACGGATACGCGCCACCGGGGCAGTGCACCACCGCGCTGACGATCCAGTGCGGAAGCACGATCGCATTCATCGCCGGCGGCAGTTCCTCGACGATTTCCTCGACGGTGACGATCAGCGTCTGCGCTGCCAGCGCAGCTTCTCGCGCGGCGCCGACGATGCCTTCGATGGCGACATTGCCTTCGCGGTCCGCGCGCTGCGCGTGCAGGATGGTCACGTCGGGATTGATGGCGGGAACGGCGGCCAGCGACTCGCCGGTGAACGGACAGGTGACGTGGCGGATATTCGGATTGCGCGCGGGCAGGTCGGTGCCGACATAGCCGCGCAGCACGCCGAACGGCAGCCGCGAGGCGCCGGCGCAGAACGCCGTGGCCATGCCCGCATGGCTGTGTTCGTCCAGTTCAAGCGCATTGGGCCACTGGTGTTCCACGGCGTCGCGCAGGCGATGCAGCGAACCCACGCCCGGATTGCCTCCCCAGGAAAAGGTGAGCTTGCGCGCGCAGCCCATGCCGATCATCTGGTCGTAGACCAGGTCGGGCGTCATGCGGATCAGGTGCAGATCGCGCCGGCGCTGGCGGATGATCTCGTGGCCCGCCGCAAACGGGATCAGATGAGTAAAGCCTTCGAGCGCGATGCTGGCGCCGTCGGCGACACAGTTCTCGATCGCATCGGCAAGCGAGAGATGCATGGTCTTACTCCACCACCGTGCGCGATTGCTCGCGCAGGTATTGCGCGAGGTAATAGAACGAGGCGATCGCCTTGCCGGTGGAACCCGAGCCCTTCCACCCGCCAAACGGTTGGTAGCCCGGCCACGCGCCGGTGGTGGCGCCCTGCGGGCGATTGGCATACGTCACGCCCGCTTCGATGTGGTCGTGGAACCATGGCACTTCATCCTCGCTGCCGAAGAAGCCTGCGGTAAGGCCCATGGGCGAGTCGTTGGCCAGGCGCATGGCCTCCTCGCGGTCCTGATAACGGTGCAGCATCAGGATGGGTACGAACATCTCCTGCTGCCACAGCGGATGGGACAGCGGCGCCTCGGCGAGCAGGGGTTCGACGTAGTAACCCTGGGCCAGCGCCGGCTCGGCGGCATGACCTTCGCCCAGCTGCGCGCCGCCACTGATCAGGCGGGCGCCACCGCTGCGCAGCGCGTCGGCGTATTGGCGGTAGTTCGCATAGGCCGCCGCATTGACGACCGGTCCCAGCCAGTGCTCGCGCCGGCGCGGATCGCCGACGCGGATTGCGTCAATCTGCGCCCGCATGCGTTCGATCAGGGCATCGGCAACTTGCTCATGAACGTACAGCCGCGACAACGCCGAACACTTCTGGCCGCCCATGCCAAAGGCCGAGCGCACGATGCCGGAAGCGGCACGATCCAGGTCGGCATGCTCGGTAACGATGCACGGGTTCTTGCCGCCCATCTCGGCGATGCAAGGGCGCGGATAGTCGCCGCCCGTCATCTGCTGCATCAGCTGCCGGCCCACGGGTACCGAACCGGTGAAGGTGATGCCCGCCGTATGCGGATGGCGCACCAGCGCCTCGCCCACTTCGCGCCCTGCACCGGAGAGATAGTTGAAGACACCGGGCGGCAGCCCCGCGTCGCGAATGCAGTCGGCCAGCAGGCGTCCGGCCCATGGCGTATCACTGGCGCCCTTGAGCACCACCGTGTTGCCGGTCACCAGTGCAGCGGCCGCGGGGCCACCTGCCAGGGCGAGCGGAAAATTGAACGGCGCAATCACCACCCATACGCCGTACGGCCGCATCACACTGGCGTTGTGCGACGCCACGCCATCCATCGGATCATCGGGCAGCACATTCGTGTAACCGGCATGGCTTTCGAAATCGTCGGCGGAGTGACGGAAGAAGTCGACCGTTTCCTGCGCCTCGCCCAGCGCCTCCATGCGGTTCTTGCCCACTTCGAGGGTAAGTGCGGCCGCGATGTCATAGACGCGCTCCTCCATGATCTCGCCCACGCGGCGGATCAGCCTCGCGCGCTCGGCCACGGGCGTGGCGCGCCACGCCGGGTACGCAGCGCGTGCTGCAGACATGGCGGCATGAGCATCGGAGGCGTCGGCCAGGGCGAAGGAGCCCAGTCGCAGCGTGTGATCGAACGGCGCGTGGCGTTCCACATAGTGGGCGGCGTCGCAGTCGGCGCCGTCGATGAACAGTGGGTGGCGCGCACCGGCCTTCGCCTCGACGCGTGTCATGGCTGCCTCGAAGCGCTCGTGCATCGCCTCCGGCGGGTTGTACATGGTCGCGTAGGTGAGGCGGAAGCTCATGGGTGTTTCCTCTAGAGTGCCGAAGGAAAAAAGCGCGTCAGCAGCCGATCGAGCAGGGCCAGTGCATCAGCCAGGTCCTGCTCGGCGATCACCAGGGGCGGCGCCAGCAGGATCAGGTTGCCGCGGCAGGCGAACGACGCGCCCTCGCTCATCGCTGCATCGACCAGCGCATGGAGTGCATCCGGTGTTTTCGGCCAGGGCGACAACGGTTCGCGGGTCGCCCGGTCAGCCACCAGCTCGATCACCGCGAACAGGCCGTGGCCGCCACGCACATCGCCGATGACGGCGTGGCGCGATTGCATGGCCTGCAGCTCGTTGAACATGCGCAGGCCCAGCGTGCGCGAGCGTTCGATCAGGTTCTCCTGCTCGTAGGCGCGCAAGGCCGCAAGGCCTGCCGCGCACGACAGCGGGTGACCGCAATAGGTCAGCCCGGTATAGAGCATCTGATGTTCGAGGCGCGCTGCCATTTCTGCCGACAGCACCACGGCGCCCAGCGGCAAGTGCGCGCCGGTCAGGCCCTTGGCCAGGGTCATCAGGTCCGGCTTGCCCTCATCGCCGTAGCGCTGCCAGGCAAACCATTCGCCGCAGCGGCCAAAGCCGCTCATGACTTCATCGGCGATCAAGGCCACCTGGCGCGCCTGGGTCGCCGCGCGTAAGCCGGGCCAGTAATTGTCGGGAGCGACGATGCCATTGGTGCCCGCGTTGGGCTCCATCATCACGGCGGCTACATTCGTTGCATCGAGATCGTCGATGGCTGCCGCCACAGCTTGCACGGCCAGCTCACCGCAGGTCGGCGCATCGTAGCTGCCGAATGCGCCGTGATAGGCATATGGCGGCGGCACATGCAGCACACCGAAGGAGGCGGGATCAACCTGGGCCCGCGTGCGTGCATCGCCGGACAACGCCATGCAGGCATAGCTGGCGCCGTGATAGGAGCGATCGCGCGTCACGATCACGCCGTACGATTTGCCGCTTGCCTGGCGCGCGAATTTCACCGCGTTCTCGTTGGCGTCCGCGCCGGCCAGGGTGAAGAACACGCGGCCGCCTTCGAAGCCGGCCTTTTCCACGATCGCCTCAGCCAGTTCTGCACGCGGCTGCGCGCCCCAGGCCGAAGTGACGAAGCACAGCTGCTCGGCTTGTCGACGGATCGCCTCGACGACGGCGGGATGTTGATGGCCCAGGTTGCTGCACTCGGCCAGGCTGCTCATGTCGAGAATGCGGCGGCCGTCGGCCAGCACCAGGTGCGCGCCGCTGCCGCCAACCACGGTCGGCGCCTGCCATTGTGACTGCACGCACCAGCTGTGCAGGACGCTGTCGTGTTCGCTTGCCAAGCCTCTCCCCCGGATATCGCTTGTTCGATTACCGAACGTAAATTCGTATTGCGAACTCATTGGAATCCTTCTACGCTCGACCTGTCAATGGACACTTGCGACCTATGGCATCGGAACCGTTCGAGGACAGTGCTGACTACGTGCAATCGCTGGCCCGCGGCCTGCAAGTGCTGCGCGCCTTCAGTCACGACATGGCCAGTCCCAGTCTTTCCCAGGTGGCCGAACGCGCCGGTTTGTCGCGCGCAGTAGCGCGCCGCCTGCTGTTGACGCTGCAGCATCTGGGCTATGTGGGCAGTCGTGGCCGCAGCTTCTTTTTGTTGCCCCGTGTGCTGGAGCTGGGCTACAGCTACCTGTCATCGCTGGACCTGACCGAGCTGGCGCAAGAAACGCTGGCCTTGCTGTCGGAGCGGGTAGGCGAATCCTGTTCGCTGGCCGTGCTCGATGGCAGCGACATCGTCTATGTGCTGCGTGTGCCGGTGCGGCGCGTGATGAGCGTCGCGCTGGGTGTCGGCGCGCGCTTGCCGGCTTACGCCACCTCGCTGGGGCGTGTCGTACTGGCCGACCTGCCAGACGCCGAGCTGACGGTCTGGATGCGCGAGCAGAAGTTCCAGGCGATCACGCCCTATACCTTGCACACCATGACGGCGCTCAAGGCCGAGATAAAGCGCGTACGCGAACAGGGTTATTCGATCGTGGCACGCGAGCTGGAGCTGGGCCTGTGTTCGATCGCCGTGCCAATTCACGCTGCCGACGGCCGCGTGGTGGCCGCGCTGAACGTGGGCATGCCCTATAGCGACAACACGCCCGCGCGTGCGGTGAAAATGATCCTGCCCGCCTTGCAGGATGCCCAGCGCTCGGTCGAATACGCCATCCAGCGCGGCAACTGGCAACCGCATATGGCCTTGACGAGGGCCTATGCATAGCGCTTTTCTGGTCGACGCGACCCGCACGCCGTTTGGACGGCATGGCGGCGCGTTGTCCAGCGTGCGTGCCGACGACCTGGCGGCCTTGCCCATCGCGGCCTTGATGGCGCGTCACGCCAGACTGGATTGGGCGGCAGTGGACGAAGTGATCCTGGGCTGCGCCAATCAATCGGGCGAGGACAACCGCAACGTCGCGCGCATGGCCTCGCTGTTGAGCGGACTGCCCGCAAGCGTGCCCGCCGTCACGGTGAACCGCCTGTGTGCATCGGGACTGGAAGCGATCGGCCAGGCTGCAAGGGCGATTGCCGGCGGTGAGGCCGAGCTTGTCATCGCCGGTGGCGTGGAAAGCATGTCGCGCGCGCCCTACGTGATGGCCAAGGCCCAGGGCGCATTGGCCCGCGACCAGCAACTCGAAGACACCACGCTGGGCTGGCGTCTGGTCAATCCACGCATGCGGGAAAGCTACGGCGTCGATTCCATGACGCAGACGGCGGAGAACCTCGCGCGCGAACATGGTATCGATCGCGCCGACCAGGATGCCTACGCGTGGCGCAGCCAGCAGCGCGCGGAACAGGCGCGGCAGCAGGGTTGGCTCGCCGAAGAAATCACCGCGGTCGAAACGGCATCCGGCAAGCAGGCCGTCACCGTCGATGCCGACGAGCAACCGCGCCCCGGCTCGACCTGCGAACAGCTGGCCGCGCTCAAGCCCTTGCTTGGCACGGGCACCAGCATCACGGCCGGCAATGCTTCCGGTCTCAACGATGGCGCCGCGGCCGTTCTGCTCGCCTCCGAACAAGCCGTGCGCAAGTACGGCCTCGATCCGCTCGCGCGCATCACCGGCATGGCGTCGGCCGGCGTGGAGCCGCGCGTGATGGGCATGGGTCCGGTGCCGGCGATCAACAAGCTGCTTGCGCGTTCCGGCCTGGCCTTGTCCGACTTCGATCGCATCGAGATCAATGAAGCGTTCGCGGCGCAGGTGCTGGCATGTGCGCGTGCACTCGGCCTGCCTGACGATGCGGCACAGCTCAATGCGAACGGCGGCGCCATCTCGCTGGGCCATCCGCTAGGAGCCAGCGGTGCGCGCCTGGCGATGAGCGCTGCGCTTGCCTTGCGTCGCCACGGCCAGCGCCGTGCACTGGTCAGTCTTTGCGTGGGCGTGGGCCAGGGCTTGGCCCTCGCGATGGAGCGGGCATGAATCGTGTTTTGACCAGCATACTGTTCGCAGCACTCAGCTTGCCTGCAATGGGCAGGGCGGGCGATATCGCAGTCGACGCGCAGAACGCTTTGGGCCGAGAGCTGCTCAACGAGCTGATCACTACCGACACCACCTCCGAGCACGGCAGCACCACGGTGGCGGCAGATCGCCTGGCCAAGCGCTTCATCGCCGCGGGATTTGCACCGGCGGATGTGCAGGTAGTGGGTGACGATCCCAAGCGACGCAATCTGGTGGTGCGCCTGCATGGCCGCGGCGAGCGCGAGCCGGTCCTGCTGCTCGCCCATCTCGACGTGGTCGAAGCACGACGCGAAGACTGGCACGTCGACCCTTTCGCACTGACCGAGCGCGACGGTTATTTCTACGGTCGCGGGACGATGGACATCAAAGGCGGCGGGGCAGGGTTGGTCACCGCCTTGCTGCGCCTGCACCGCGAAGGCTACAAGCCCAAGGGCGACTACATCCTCGCGCTGACCGCTGGCGAAGAGGATGGCGTATCCAATGGCGTGCAGTGGCTGCTGGCCCATCGGCCGGAGCTGATCCGTTCGGCCTATTCGATCAATGTCGATGGCGCAGGCCCGGAGATCCGCGGCGGCAAGCCAGCGGTGCTTTCGGTCGAGACGGCCGAGAAGGTCTTCCTCAGCTACACGCTTACCGTACGCAATCCCGGTGGCCATAGCTCGCTGCCGACCTCCGACAATGCGATCTATCGGCTCGCCAAAGGGCTGGACCGCCTTTCGTCGCTGCAGTTTCCGTTGCGCACCAACTCCGCCACGCGTGGCTATTACAGCGAACTGGCGAGCTTCTACTCGGGCAAGACCGCCGCCGATATGCGGGCGGTCGGCAAGCAGCCCTCCGATCCGGCGGCGCTGATCCGGCTTGCGGCGTCCTCGCCTTATAACAACGCACAGCTACGCAGCACCTGCGTGCCCACCTTGCTGCAAGGCGGCCATGCGGAGAACGCGTTGCCGCAGATGGCCCGCGCCACCATCAACTGTCGCCTGCTGCCGGACGAGGATCCGGACCAGGTCGACGTCATGCTTAAAAATGCCGTGGCAGATAACGGCATCGACATCAGCCGCGTCGCAGCACCTCAGCCCAGTCCGCCCAGTCCGGTGGACGCGGCGTTGTTTGCGCAGATCGCAAGCGTGGCGAAATCGCTGTGGGGTACGGTGCCGGTGTCGCCGATGATGTCGGCCGGCGCTTCCGATAGTGTATTTCTGCGCGCAGCGGGCATGCCGTCGTATGTGTTCAACGGCTTGCCTTATGACGTGGACGATGACCGCTCGCACGGACAGGACGAACGCATTCTGGTCAATTCCTACACTCAGTCGTTAGAGTTCAACTATCGGTTGCTCAAGGACCTATGAGAAGCGTCTGCCGCCTTATGCCGACCGCCATCACCCTGTCCATGCTGCCCTGGACGCGCGCACGATGACGGCGCGCGACGCCAGCGGCACCCTGGAGCAGGCGCTGGCGCACGCTGCGCGCCTGCTGGAGAGCCACCCGTCGATGGCCGCCGAGCAGGCGACCGAAATCCTCAAAGTCGTCGAGAACCAGCCGGTGGCCATGCGCCTGCTCGCAGGGGCGCGCGCGGCGCAAGGCGACATGCAGGGCGCCATCGACGTGCTTCAGGAGCTGGTGCGCACGCAGCCCAACTGGGCGTACGCGCAGCTCGACCTGGGCATTGCCCTGGGCCGTAGCGGGCAGGGACAGGAGGCCATGACGGCGCTGCGCCTGGCGACGGTGTTGAAGCCCGAGCTGCCGCAAGCGTGGCGTGCGCTGGGCGATGTCCTGATGGCCGCTGGCGAGCACGCGCAGGCCGATGCGGCTTACGCCCAGCACGTACGCTGCTCGACGCGCGATCCGCGCTTGCTGTCGGCCGCCACCGCCCTGGTTGAAAACCGCATACCGGATGCCGAGGCGCTGTTGCGCGAACATCTGAAACAGGCGCCGACCGATGTGGCAGCGATCCGCATGCTCGCGGAAGTCGCCGCGCGCCTGGGGCGGCTCGAAGACGCGCAGCATCTGCTCGCGCGTTGCCTGGAACTGGCGCCCAGTTTCCATGCGGCGCGCCAGAACTACGCGCTGGTCCTGCATCGGGGCAACCAGCCGGAGCGCGCGCTGGCGGAAGTCGAACAGCTTCTCGCTGTTGAACCGAACAACCTCGGCCACCTCAACCTCAAGGCGGCGGTGCTGTGCCGCATCGGCGATTACGAGCCGGCCATCGGCATCTATGGCGACCTGGTGGCGCGCGATCCGCGTCATCCCAGCGTGTGGATGAGCTACGGCCATGCTCTGAAGACGGCAGGGCACACCGCGCGCGCCATCGAAGCCTATCGTCGCGGCGTGGCGCTGCAACCTTCGTTTGGCGAAATCTGGTGGAGCCTGGCCAACCTCAAGACCTTCCGCTTCAGCGCTGACGACCTTACCGTCATGCGCCGGCAGCTGGCTCGCGCCGACCTTGGCGAAGACGATCGCCTGCACCTGGAATTTGCCATCGGCAAGGCGCTGGAAGACGGCGGCGAGTACGAGGCATCGTTCAGTCATTACGCGCAAGGCAACGCAATACGGCACGCACAGCTCAACTACCGCGCCGATGAAACCGCAGCGCGCGTCGAGCACATCCGCGAACGCTACACCAGCGAGTTCTTTGCCGCGCGCGCCGGCTGCGGCCATGCGTCCGGCGATCCGATCTTCATCGTTGGCCTTCCGCGCGCCGGCTCCACCCTGATCGAGCAGATCCTGTCCAGCCACAGCATGGTGGAGGGCACCATGGAGCTGCCGGAAGTCACCTCGATCACCCGCAGCCTGCGCGAGCAGGCGCACGCCGCCAGTGAAATGCCGTACCACGAAACGCTGGCTGCGCTCGACGCGAACGCGCTGCACGAACTGGGCGAACGCTATCTCGAACACACGCGCATCCAGCGCAAGACGTCGGCGCCGTTGTTCATCGACAAGATGCCCAACAACTTCATGCATATCGGCCTGATCCACCTGATGCTGCCGAATGCGAAGATCATCGATGCGCGCCGGCATCCCCTGGCCTGTTGTTTCTCGGGCTTCAAACAGCACTTTGCGCGCGGACAGAGCTTCAGCTACAGCCTTGAGGACCTGGGTCGCTACTACCGCGACTACGTGGCGCTGATGTCGCATTTCGACCGGGTGCTGCCCGGGCGCATCCATCGCGTCATCTATGAACACATGGTCGAGGACACCGAAGGGGAGGTTCGGCGTCTGCTCGACCATTGTGGCCTGCCGTTCGAGGAATCGTGTCTGCGCTTCTTCCAGAACGAGCGGCCGGTGCGTACGGCCAGTTCGGAGCAGGTGCGTCGGCCGATCTACCGCGAAGGCGTGGATCACTGGCGGCATTACGCCCCCTGGCTGGAACCGCTGGAACAGGCGTTGGGACCGGTGCTCGGGTGTTATCCCGAGCCGCCGGCATGGGGAGTCCTATAGCAAGTAGATCGTCGTCACTACCGGGGAGGGTAAGTCGATGCATAGGGTCAGGCCGAGACAGCCAATACGAACAGAGAGGGTGCGACTAGCCCGGTTGCCGCTTGCCGCGGCGATCTGCCTTGCCGTAGCGCCATCCGTGTTTGCGCAAGACAACAGCCAGCAGAATCAAAACCCGAACCAGAGTCCCGCCGCGGCGCCCGCCGCTCCAGCCAAGCCCAAGACGCTGGGCACGGTGACGGTGACCGCTCAGAAGCGCGAGGAAAATCTGCAGAAGGTACCCATCAGCATCGACGTGCTGGGCGGAGAGCAGCTGCAGGAACTGCACGTCAAGAGTTTCGACGACTATGTGAAGTACCTGCCCAGCGTTTCGTATCAAACCTTCGGACCGGGTTTTGCGCTGATCTATATGCGTGGCGTGGCCAGCGGCGGCGACGGCAACCACTCCGGCTCCTTGCCAAGCGTGGGCGTCTATCTCGACGAACAGCCGGTCACCACGATCCAGGGGCCGCTCGATATCCATATGTACGATATCGCGCGCGTCGAATCGCTGTCGGGTCCGCAGGGCACGCTTTACGGTGCCAGCGCGGAAGCGGGTGCGTTGCGCATCATCACCAACAAGCCCGACCCGAGTGCCTTTGCCGCCAGCTACAGCGTCGGCATGGACTCGGTCGATCATGGCGGCATCGGCTACGAGGCCGACGGCATGGTCAACATCCCGCTGTCGCCGAGCACGGCGATCCGCCTGGTGGGCTGGCACGAGCACGATGCGGGCTACATCGACAACGTCGTTGGCGAGCGCACGTTTCCCACGTCCGGCATCACCGTCAGCAATGCCAAGGGCTGCTCGACGCCGGAGCTGGTCTGTACCGGCGCTGCCAAGAAGAACTACAACGACGTCGACACCAGCGGCGCGCGTGCGGCGTTGAAGATCAACCTCAACGACGAGTGGTCGATCAGCCCGACGCTGATGGGGCAGCAGACGATCGCCAACGGCAACGTGGCCTCCGATCCGCAGGTCGGCAGCCTGGCGCTCACGCACTTCTATCCCGAAAAGACCAATGACCGCTGGATACAGGCGGCGTTGACGGTGGAAGGCAAGATCGGCAACTTCGACCTGACCTATGCCTATGGCCGCCTCAAGCGCAACCAGGAAGAGTACAGCGACTACAGTGACTACTCGTTCTGGTACGACACCCTGGCCGGCTATGGCGCCTACATCTACGACAACAGCGGCAAGCTGATCAATCCGTCGCAGTTCATCCAGGGCAAGGATCACTACACGATGAACAGCCACGAGCTGCGCATCGCCTCGCCCAAGGAAGACCGCCTGCGCGTGGTGGGCGGCCTGTTCTGGGAAAAGCAGGTGCACGACATCGAACAGGCCTACATGATCAATGGCCTGGCCGATTCGCTGGCGGTGCCGGGCTGGCCCAATACGCTGTGGCTGACCGAGCAGCAACGCAATGACCGCGACAAGGCGGTGTTCGGCGAGCTGTCCTACGACTTCATCCCGGAGACCTTGACCGGCACGATCGGTGGCCGCTACTTCAAGACGGACAACAGCCTGCAAGGCTTCTACGGCTTCAGTTCCGGCTACTCACCCTCATCGAGCTACGGTGAAGCCGGCTGCGTGACGCAGGAGCCCTATCACGGCGCACCTTGTTCGGACTTCTTCAAGAGCACCAACGAATCGGGCTCGCTCGGCAAGGCCAACCTGACCTGGCAGATCACGCCCGAGCAGATGATTTACGGCACCTGGTCGGAAGGCTTCCGTCCCGGCGGCATCAATCGCCGAGGCAGCCTGCCGCCGTACAAGTCGGACTATCTGACGAACTACGAATTGGGCTGGAAGACGACCTGGTTCGACAACCGTCTGTCGTTCAACGGCGCGGTGTTCCGCGAAAAGTGGAAGGACTTCCAGTTCAGCATCCTGGGCGCCAACGGTCTGACCGAAATCAAGAACGCAGGCCAGGCCCAGATCGATGGCCTGGAGTCTGACCTGAACTGGGCGGCCACCTATAACCTCACCATCGGCATGGGCATCGCCCTGTACAACGCCAAGTTGACGGAAAACTACTGCGGCTTCACCGACACCAGCGGCACGCCGATCACCTACTGCCCCGCGGGTACCGTCAATCCGCTCACGGGTGACACAGTGACCGGGCCGCAGGCTCCCAAGGGCACGCAGTTGCCGGTGACGCCGAAGTTCAAGGGCAATTTGATTGCGCGTTATGCCTTCGACGTTGCCGGCATGGAGGCCTTCGTGCAGGGAGCTGTGGTGCACGTGGGCGAGCGCACCTCGGATCTGCGCATCCTGGAACGAGGCCTGGTGGGCAATCTGCCTGCGTACACGACGGTGGACTTTACCGCCGGCATCAAGAAGCACGGTCTGTCGCTGGATATCTACATCAACAACATGTTCGACAAACGGGGGCAGCTGTACCGCTACACCGAATGCGCGGAGGCCGTCTGCGCCGCCCACGACGTGGTGCCGGCGTACCCCAATGGCCAGGTCTATACCGTCATGACGCCGCCGCGCACGATCGGCATACGGCTGAGCCAGGAGTTCTAGTTCGACGCCGCCGTGCCGAGGACGGCAAGGCGCGGTGCGGGTTTGGCTCAAGTCATCCGATGTTGCGTTTCCCTAGCCGGGCCCTCGGGCCCGGCCTTTTTTTGTGACGATGCGGCAGCCCTTCGGCAAGCACCAGAACCCCCGGCCAGCGTTAAGATCCGACTCCAAGGGGAAAGTGGAGGCGGCGGTGATGTGGAAGCGGGTGGTCGGCTATGGGGCGCTGCTGGCGGCGGGAACCGTTGCCCTGCAGTGGCTCGACTACCAGCGCCTGGCGCGGATGCATTCGGGTGATATCTATCTGTTCCTGGTCGCGGCGGCCTTCCTGGTGCTTGGCATCTTCCTGGGCGTGCGGGTCTTTGCGACGCCGGCGGCCCCCGACTTTGACGGCAACCCGAAGGCGCAGGCGGCGCTGGGTCTTAGCGGGCGTGAGCTGGAAGTGCTGCATGAACTTGCCGCCGGCCATTCCAACAAGGAGATCGCCGCGCGCCTTCATGTGTCGCCGAACACGGTCAAGACGCACGTCGCGCGACTGTTCGAGAAACTGGGCGCGAAGCGGCGTACCGAGGCGATCCGCCGGGCACGCGAGCTGGGTATCGTGCCCTGACGCTTTGTTATTTCGGATGAAATCGTCCAAATCACCCATTCGGGCGATTGCCGGCCGGCTCCCGAATGCAGTCAATAGCGACACCATTCATCAGCGGGGAGCAGACCTTGTTACGGACCATCCTTAAGTACGGCGTGATCGCCGGCGTGATCGTCGGCGGCTTCGAATTCGTCACCTTCATCGCGTTCTCCGGCATGCCGCCCATGAAGTACGGCATGCTGATCGGCTATACGACGATGCTGATCGCGCTCAGCGCAGTGTTCGTCGGGATCAAGCGGCATCGTGACGTGGACAGGGGCGGGGTGATCGGCTTCTGGCCGGCACTCGGCGTCGGCCTGGGCATCAGCTTCATCGCAGGCATCTTCTACGTGATCGCTTGGGAAGGGGTACAGGCGATGACCCATATGGATTTCGCCACGTCCTATGCGCAGGCGATCATCGCCAGCGAAAAGGCCAAGGGCGCCAGCGCCGAGGCGCTGGCCAAGCTGAGCGCCGACATGGAGGCTTTCAAGATCCAGTACGCGAACCCGATGTACCGCCTGCCGATGACCTTCGTGGAAATCTTCCCGGTCGGCGTTCTGGTGTCGCTGATCTCGGCGGGATTGCTGCGCAACAGCCGGTTCTTGCCGGTGCGGCGGAGTTGATGCGCTTTCGGGCGCTCAGGGTTGTGCTGCTGACGAGCCTGGCCGTCAGCAGCGCAACTGCGAGATGAAGGCACGTCCGGTGGGGCCGGGAAGGGCGTCCTTGCGATAGACGATATGCATGGGGAGAAACGTGTCTTTGGCGATTCCCTCCACCTTGATCCTGACCAGGTTGCCGGCGTCCAGATCTTTCTTGACCATGTGCAGGGGCATATGCCCCCAACCCAGGCCGGCATTCAAGAACGCGTGCTTCGCACCCAGGTCGGCCAGGCGCCAGGTGAGTGGCGAGAGCACGCCGAAGCTCCGGCCATCCGATAGCGGCGTGCGATCGGTCAGCACCAGCTGGATCTGTTTCTCGATGAGCTTCTTGCTGATGCTGCCTTTGTGCCTGGCCAGTGGATGCGATGGCGAGACCACGGTGATAAAGGGCAGGTCGATCAGCGGCTCCGAGGCCAGCTCATCGGGTATCACCGGCAGCGAGCCCACGATGCCGATGCGGCACGTGCCATCCATCACGGGGCGGATCACGCCGCCCAGTGCTTCCACGTAGACACGCAACGGCGTGTTGGGGAAAAACTCGCGGCAATAGCCGGCAGCGCGGGTGAGCCCATCCATCGGATACATCACGTCGACCGCGACGGAAAGCTCGGGCTCCAGCCCTTCCTTCATCGAGCGAGCGCGCGCCTTGAAGCCATCCATTTGATCGGCCACGCCGCGCGCCTCGGTGAGTAGTGCCGCGCCCGCTTCGGTGAGTTTGGGATAACGCTCGCTGCGATCGAACAGCGTGACGCCCAATTGCGCCTCGAGATTGAGCAGGGTCTGGCTCACCACCGATTGCGCGCGCCGCAACTTTCGCCCGGCCGCCGAAAAACTGCCTTCCTCGGCAGCGGCAATGAAGGTGCGCAGCTGGTCCAGTGTGACGGCGTCGAGCATATATCGTCCAGAACGATAGTTTGCATCGAAATATATAGGCTATTCAGATGCATGGGCAAGGCCTAGCCTTTGTCCATCGCAGACGAGGTCGCATGAAGGCTGTCACTCCCCGCCTGGCGCCATCCGAACCGACCACCCAGCCGGTGGCCAATCAAGCAACCCACTTAACGAGAGACATCACCATGAACACTCAAGTTGAAACTGCTCGCTACGCCTCATCGATAGGCAACACGCAAGATACCTCTGTCTTCACCATCAAGAGCAGCGCTGAACTGCTCGGCCGCGTACTGATCGTGGCTCTGTTCCTGCTTTCCGGCATCGGCAAGATGGGTGCCTACGCGGCCACCGCGGGCTATATGGCTTCGGTTGGCGTGCCCGGCGCCGTGCTTCCGCTGGTGATCGCCACCGAAGTACTCGGTTCGCTGGCCATCATCCTCGGCTGGAAGACCCGCATCGTGTCGGTGCTGATGGCCGGTTTCACCGTGCTCACGGCCATCCTGTTCCACAACCACCTCGCCGATCAGATCCAGATGATCATGTTCATGAAGAACGTGTCGATTGCCGGCGCCTTCCTGCTGCTGACCGTCCATGGCGCAGGCCCGATCAGTCTTGACAGCAAGTCGCGCTGATACATCGCATCCATCCCAGTTATCGTCCACCAGGAGATATCTCATGAGCTACGCCATCATCGGATCAGGCGCCATCGGCGGCGCCCTCGCCAAACAGTTTTCCCGCAACAAGATTCCGGCCGTCATCAGCAATCGTCGCGGACCGGCGTCGCTGGAAGAGGAAGTGAAAGCCTTCGCTCCTTCGGTAAGCACGAAGGAAACGGGCGAGGCATTGAACGCGGAAGTCATCATCCTCGCAGTCCCGTTCGGGGCAGTGGAGGAAGTGGCGAAGTTGCGCAGCGACTGGACCGGAAAGATCGTGGTCGACGCCACCAATGCCATCGAGTTCCCAGCGTTCAAACCGCTGGACCTTGGCGGCAAGCCCTCCAGCCAGGTCGTGGCGACGAAGTTCAAGGGCGCCAAGGTGGTCAAGGCCTTCAATACACTGCCGGCCGCGGTGCTCGCCGACGAGCCGCGCGTGGGCGACGGCCATCGCACCATCTTCGTCTCAGGCAATCATGCGGACGCCAACGAACAGGTCGCCGCGCTGGTCACCACGCTCGGGTTCAGCCCGATCACCCTGGGCCGTCTCGAAGAGGGTGGCCTGCTGCAACAGTTCGGTGGCCCGCTGGCGGTGCATAGCCTGATCAAGCAGCGCTAAGAAAGCCTCCGCGCAGCACGCCAACGCAAGCCCATGCAGCCGCCCGGCTTCGACGGGTGGCTGGTTTGGCTTTCAACGTCGGAGGCCTATGGAACGCCATCAAGCGATGCTTGCTTGCGGAAGAGGGTAACGGTTGACTCCCCTCTGATCGTCGCCGCGCAGGCCTTCGCGCAATTGCCGCAAGGCGATGCTGAGGCCTATGCGGTAACCGCTGCCGATGTTGCCGTTGATGATGACGGTGGCGAGCGGAGCTTTGTGAAAGCCGGCGTCGTGTTGCAGCTCGGCATCAATCTCTTCGTGAACTTCGATATACGGCGCGCCCAGATGGTCTAACGCGTCAGCCAGGCCGGCCTCGGGGTGCTCACGTACTTCTGATGCCAGGTCACCTGGATCGAGCAGTACAAACTCGGTGCTGTCGGTGCCGGCAGCGCACACCTGACCGACAAAGTGGCTCAGGTCCTTGCATCCTCGAAGCTCCAGCGTGCATCCCGCCGCGCCGGCTTGTTGCTGAAGTTGTTGTTGCAGTTCCTGGGGAAGCGAGTGGCCGGACGTGTGCGGCCCATGGACGATCACAATGCTCACAGCATGGTGCTTTTCGGCGCTCCTCGGAGCGGATGAGGCATGCTGGGTCCTGCGGGCGTAAAAGCGCTACATCGAAATGCTGCGGGGGCGTAAATTTTCCGCCTCTCTGTGGAATAACACGGGTTCTCTTCTAATCGAAGTGATGGACATAGCCAACCTGAAATCCGCCGGGTAGCAGCGAAAGAATCCAGGGCGAATCGCGATGCGTGGCCCATATCCCGATGCCCGTTCCGATGGCCGCGCCTATCAGCACGTCGCTCTGCCAGTGCCCATGCGTTTTAACGCGAGCCACCGCGTCGTACGCGGGCAGGAGGGCAAGCAGGTAGACCGCGGGATGGTCGCTGCCATAGTTGACGATGAATGGCGTAACGGCGGCAGATATGGTTGCCACCTCGCCACTGGGAAAGCTCTCGGCGTGCAGGCCCTGGAACCACTTGTTTGGGTTATTGGTTTCCGACGGGCGCTCGCGCTGGAAGGTCCACTTGAGCGCCTGCGTGCTGACAGCGGTGATCGCCACGGAATCGACCGATCGCCAGAAGGTGTCGCCGAGTTTGTTGTCATCGCCAAACCAGAGCGCTCCCGCGCCCACGGTGGCGATGGTTCCATAGAACAGGATTTGCTGATTGCTGCGCTTCCAGATGCCGCTGTTGTCATAGGTCACAGGGTGATCAAGACCCAGGATGCCGCTGCCCGCCCAGCTGGGGCTGCAGGCAAGCACGAGGACCAAGGCTGCGAGTCGTCGAATGGACATACGCCCTCCGGTCACTTCGGAACACCGTGTACGAGAAACAGCAGGTTGTTTCGCCACGCGCCGGCGGACACGACGGAGGCGCCGCAGCTGTTCAACAGCGCCTGCGCATTGGCGGCAGGGATGTCGCGATCGACCAGCAGCAAGGACGTTCCCTGTGCCTTGGCCGCGGCGCAGAGCTGAGTGCCCACGTCGGGGCTGCGCCACCAGATGCCGTAGACCGGCCGGTTGAGATAGAACCTCAGGCCCCAGAGGGTTTGTTCTTCCACGGCATAGGTGTCCGTGGCCTCTTCCAAAAAAAGCAGCGCACGGTAATCGGCTGCGCCCATCGTTGCCGCAATCTGTTTTGCTGCCTGGCGGTTGTCGACGTTCGTTCTGTAGCCGTAGGCCGCGATGGCCTTGGTCGCGAGCAGAAGCACGATCCATGTGGCCAGCAAGGCGATGGTCCGCTGGCTGCCTAAATCGAAGGTGCGCTCCATGCGCGATGCCGTGAGCAGGGCAAGAGGAAGAAACAGCGGCAGCAGATAGAGCGGCAGGCGCGACTGCGCGAGACAGAAGATGACGAAGGGAAGCGCAAACCAGAGCACAAGAAGCAGCTCAATCGATTGCTCCTTGCGCCACCGGATCCACTGGGCGGGCTTGACCATGTCGCGGATCGACAGCGCAAGGCCGCGCCACCAGGGGATGGTTCCGAGCACGAGCACGGGAAGAAATGCCACAGCCCATCCAAAGGCTCCCGCATGGCGTTTGTGCATGGCGGTGAAGATGCGGCCGTACACTTCCTGGTGAAGAAAATAGTGGAGCAGGCCGGGATAACGAAGAATGACCACGGCATACCAGGTGAATCCCACCAGCACAAAGATCACCAGGCCGGCCGGGTGAAACAGTCGAACGACGGCACGTCCACCGCCGCAGATCGCAGCGAAGGCGATGACCGAAAGCAGGGGGAGCAGGCCCGGAGGTCCCTTGGTCAAGAAGGCCAGGCCAAAACCGAGCCACATCACGACCAATCCGTAACGTCGTTCGTCGTCGCTCTCAGGCCATCGGTGCAGGATGAAGCCGAGCACCGCCAGGCCCTCAGTCAGCGTCAGCAGCACATCCGTGCTGATGATGTTGGAACTGAAAAACGTGAACAGGCTGGTCGCATAGACCAGCGATGGAAGCCAGGGTTTGCCCGGGCTGGTGCGCTTGCCCATGGCGAACAGCAAGGCCAGCGTCGCCAGGTAGGCGAGGGCATAAGGCAGGCGCGCCGCCCACGCATTGCGGCCCAATAGCCGAAGCGACGCGGCAATTGCCCAATACGTCAGCGGCGGCTTGGAGAAATTGAGCGAAGCAGGACTATAGGCGGGGGCGAGATAGTTGCCCGAGTCCATCATCTGCAATGCAACGCCCACGTAGCGCCCCTCGTCGGGGCTCCACAAGCCACGAGAGCCCTGGAAGCCAAAACCAAGCAACAGGCCAAGCAGCAACACCCATGCCAGAGCACTGGTGTGGATGCGCGCGGCCGCTCGCATAGATTCAACCGACACACTCAGGCTGCTGTTCATGCGTGACAACCGGTCAGCGATGCCCTGGTCGCCTCCCTTGTGCAAACGAAATTTGGTGGACGTTGGCAGGCAACGTTCCATGCGTTGCCGCCTTGTTGGCTCAGGCACTCGCTGGCAGAGGAAGGTGACTGGCTAAGACATGGCGTGGTGGGAAACCGATCGAGAAACGTACCGGCCGTTGCGGGCATGGATGAAGCTCTGCGTTGGCGAATGTCTGCTTATCCATTTGCCAATTTCATGCCACGCCACTAAGTGGCTGAGCGAGCGTCCATTTGGACGCTGATAGCGCACCGCCAGCAGCATGCAAAACCTGCACCCTGCAATTTTCGTTTGCAAAAAAGGTAGGAGCGCGCTGGATCGCGCGCATCGCGTCACAGGTTTTCTTGAGGAAGCGCCTGCGCGAGGGCGTCTGCGGGCCATACGGCCAGCGATATGCCGCGGAACGGTTGGATATAGATGGCGTGTGCGCGATCAGCGTCGCTCAGGCGCCTGGGATAGATGATCACCAGGCCTTCGGGGTGTTGGTGCGCCCACTCGCCTAGTGCGTGGAGACTATGCACCGATGCGACCGGCTGGGTCAGGCGTCCGAGGAAGGTGTACTGCCCGTCGTTCGATTCGAAGTTGGCAACGGCTCGCCCCTGCTGCTGGGCAGTAGCAAGCAGGCGGGCCACGGGGGCGAAGTCGTAAGCGGGCCATAGCGTCATGCTGAAAAGCCCGTTGGCTGTCACCACGGCGAACAGGCCTACGCCGGCCACACGGTACAGTTCTCCTCGTCCCGGCACGGCAAGCACCAACGCCAGCAGCAGATACAGCACGCCGAACGGGCGACTATGCGTGGCCAGCGTTGCAAACATCGGATCAACGAGGTGCCCATGGGCAACCAGCCCGTCCATGGTGATCAAGATGGCGCCAGCCATCGCCAATAGCAGCGCCAACGGCCATGGCGACCACCAGCGACCAGGCCGCGCCTCGCGCAAGGACAGGTGAGCCAGCGATGCCGCGATCAGCACGGCAAATCCGGCAAACTCAGGCAGCAGGTAGTACGCCTGCTTGCCGCTGATCAACGAGAACGCCAGAAAAACAGAGCCGAGCCATGCAAGCAAAAACCGCAGGCCGGGCTCAAGCGGGCGACGCCAGCTAGCCAGCGCCAACCAGATGCGCGGCCATAGCGCGAACGGAAACAGCAGCACCGGCAGCAAGGGCAGGTACCACCAGAACGGTTGCGCATGAGCAAAGGCGTCGACAACGCGACCGGCAGTCTGATGTACCAGCAGCGTGTGTCGATAGACCTCGCCGCCACTCCACGCAGCCAATAAGGCCCACGTCAGCAGCACCCCGCACGCCGCCAGACAGGCGGCGCCTCCTCGTACATACCACCGCCGCGCGTCACGCCGTGCGTATTCGCTCCACAAGGGAGCCAGCAGCCAGGGCAGCCCAACGTGCAGCAGCATGACCGGTCCCTTGGTCAACAAGCCGAGGCTGAGCGCCAGGGCAAACCTGCCCAGACGCGGAGGTTCGCCATGCACCGAGGGTGCAAGGCAAAGCAGGGCCGCCAGTACGCAGTCGGCCAGCAGGACCTCGTACATCACCTGCAGGCCGAACAGGAAGCCATAGGTAAGCGCGAGCACGATCCATGCCGTGCCGTGTGCAACCAGCGCAGTCCGTGGAAACAGTCGGCGCGCCAGCCGCCACGCCAGCACCAGCTGCAGTGCGCCGAGCGCCACTTCGAGCAGACGCGGCCACACATCACCGACGCCGCCGATCACCCAGCCCAACTGGATCAGCCACAGCAGCAAAGGCGGCTTATCGCTATAGGGCAGACCGTTGAGGTAAGGAACGAGCACGCTGTGGTGCGTCCACATCTCCCACGCCACCGACAAGGTGCGGGTGGAATACATGGGCATGGGGCCGTGCTGAAAAATCGCGATGAGCGCCGCCACGATCCACAACGGCAGCCATGCCCAGGGCAGGCAGGACGCCAGGCGAATAGGCAACGTGGTGCGAGGTGCGTGGGTGTCAGGAAAATTCACGGGCGACTCGGGAACGTGGTGGCACAAGGACGGGAGGCAGGTGCATCAACGGTGACTGTCGATGCCGCCCCAGTCCTCGACGGCGCCCGTGGGCACCTGTCCTTGCCGGCACGCAGCAGCCACCGCGTCGCTGCGAAACAGTCGCCAGTCGCGCCCGCTGGTGATGCCTGCATCCACGGTTGCCGAGCGGAGGATGCATGGCCCCATCACGTCCGCCAGCACCAGCACCCAGCGTCGTTCCGGCGCCTGGGCCTGCCAGCGTATCGCCGACGCCAGCTGCTGATGCCAGGGCACGACAAAGCCGAAATCGGTGAGCGGTCGCGCAAAGGCCAGCGGCAGTTCTTCTTTCCAGGCGACCAGGGCGAGCTCGGCTTGTGGACCAATGGTCTGCTCGACGCGATTGGCCAATGTCGCCGGGGAGCTGGCGCGCGCCAGCATGGGTGCCATGCCGAGACCCCAGATCGCCCATACGCCGGCCATGCCGGCGAGCATGGCAACACCGGCGCGACGAGGGCGAAAGATTGCCGCCTGCAGCAAGAGCCATGCGCCCAGGGCGATGCACATGCTCCACCACAGCGAGGCTTGCTCGCCCAATTGGCGCGCAGCGATGAAACGTGCGGTCGCCGCAGGATGGAAGCCAAGCGCAGCTACGCCGATACCCAAGGCGGCACCGCCGAGCAGGAGCAGAAACCCGATGGCGACGAACGACAGCCAGCGTTTGCGCAGCGCATCTTCCAGATACGGGCCCGCGCAAAGTGCCAGCATCGGCAGCGCCGGCATGATGTAGACGTCGCGCTTGGCCCGCGTCAGGCTGAAGAACACGATGACCATGACGATCCACGCCAGCGGCAGCAGGATGCGTGCATCGCGCGCCCGCAGCCGTTCCATCCAAGCCGGCGCCAGTGCGGGCAAGGCAAGGCTGAGCGGCAGCCACGAGGTGATGATCACCGTGAGATAGAACCATGGCGGCTGGAAGCTGTTCCAGGGATGCACGTAGCGATGGAGGGTCTGGTTGAAGAAGATATCGTGCAGATAGCTGCGCGCGACGTCGCTGTCGTCTGCGTGCACATAGAAAAGCAAAGGCACCATCCACAGCGCGATGGCCAAGGCGAAAGCCAGCAGGCCGCCCATCCAGTGCCCGACTTGGCCACGAAAGCCAGGCATCCAGAGCCAGCGACGCCGCGCGGCAAAGGCCCACGGCAAGAACATCATCAAGGCAAGAAAGCCGACACCCTTGGTGATGACGCCCAGGCCCGCGGCAAAGCAGCCGAGCCAGAATGCGCGCCAGTCCGGGCCCAGCAGCAGATGCCGCAGCAGACCCACATTGGCGAGCGTGATGAAAAACGTGACGGTCGGATCGATCTGTCCGCGCTTGGCCTGGAATACGAATTGCACCGTGCACAGCAGGGCCAGGCCGGCGACCATGCCGGCTCGATGCCCCCATAGCCGGCGCGCCAGGTCGTACACCAGCCACAGCGTACCCAGGGCGCTCAGCAACGAAGGCAGCAAAAATGCCACCCACCAGTTGCCCGTGAGCGTATACGACAGCGCTTGCATGGCCATGAACAGCGGTGGCTTGTCCGAATACCAGTCGCTGCCGCGATGCGGAATCAGCCAGTTTCCCGACGCCACCATTTGATGCGCCACCAGTGCGAAACGGGGCTCATCCGATGGAGTGGGTCCGCGCAGGCCGATGCCCGCCGCGAGCAGCAGCAAAGCGCCCAACATCAACAGCCAGCGCTCCAGTCGATCGCGTGACCAGGCCGTCGCCGGAGCATCGCTGGGTGCGTATCCCGACCTGGATTGATGCGGGGGCATCACGTCGGCACGCTCTGCAGAAGGCTCGCCAGGCGTGCGTAGTGGTTCCGTCATGGTGCCCATGCCCGCTCGAGGAACTGGTCTTCGCTCGCCGTGGCTGACACGTCCCCCGGTGACGACCCGAACACGGGACGCCCCAGCAAATCCGGGTGCGCCGCTACTACGCGGCAAGCGACTTCGCGTGCGGAAAGCCCTTGCGTGGGCAGGGAGCAGTTGCCCTTTCCGTAAGGGGCATACACCGAGGCATCGGTGACGCAGAACATGCCGACCGTGGCCACACGCGATGCCACGGCCAGATGCATCACGCCACAATCGGCCGTGATCATCAGGTCCATGCCTGCCATGACCGCGCCCATGCGGCGAATGTCGGAGGAGTAATAGCCCGGCCATTCGGCGCCCAGCATGGAATGGCCGTGCATGGGGATCAGCTCGAGCATGCTCGCTGCCGGACACAGCGTCTTGAAGGTGTCGATGAACTCGCGCCACCACTCCATCGGGTAACGCTTGGCGCCCGTTGCATTGGCGAACACGCCGACCACCGGGGGCGAACTGGTCTGGCGCGACACGGCCAGCAGTTCGCCAATCACATGGCGTCCGTGGGACCGCTCGACATCCGTCAATCGGATATCCAATGGCGGATAGCCAAGCTCCTCGCCCTGGCTGCGGCCCAGCGCCCAGCGCAGCAGGTTGACCGGGCGTTTGGCCATATGCTGCATGGCGATACTGGTCGGCGCAGCGTGGGTGAGACCTGCGCGCAGGGGAGTGTCGCTGAAGCCCAGCTTGTACGTTCCCTGGAGCAGGCGGGCGACGGCGCGACTGAAGCCCGAGCCCAGGCAAGGGTCGATGATCAGGTCGTAGCGGGTACGGCGCACGCGATGCAGCAGGTGCAGGAAGGGCAGCGGGTGCTTGAATCCGCGCCTGGGCAGGCAATAGACGTTGCGGACGCTGAAGAACGTCGCGAAGATTTCTTCGGCGATGTCTCCCTCGGAGATCACGTCGATCTCCGCGCCCTTGAAGTGCCGCTCAAGCTCCGCGATCAGCGGCGTGAGCAGGATGGTGTTGCCAAGGCGATGATTGGGGCGGCAGACCAGGATGCGAAAGATGCCTTTGCGAGGCAGCGGCTCGTTGCAATGGAGTGTCTTGGTTTCGTTCAAGCGGCACCGGTAGGCATGAAGGAGGCATGAGGCGAATTCCGCTCCGGGCTCATGCCGAGATCCGCGCAACTACCGCCAACCGCATCATGCCCTAAGAAGGGTGCAAGAAGTTGACACAGAGAAGACAAAGGATCTGGTAGCTCGCAGCCGGACAGTGCTGCGGTGCGATTTTCGTGCCACCGCTGCAAGTGGCTGATCATTCGATGAAAGAGCACACCGGGCAGGATCCAGCGAGCGCGCGGCATCCTGCAGAGTGCAAAGTTTGTCTGCAATGATTGGCGCGGCGGCCGGGTGACTCAGGGCGCAGGATGTTCCGGACAGATCGGAAGATCTTCGGCCTGGTGCGCCGGCAGGGTGATGGTGAGCACGACGCGCACGCTGGCATCTGCCTGGCAGGGTTCCACGTAACCAATCGCACCCGGCGTGGTCGCCACAAAACGGACCACGGCATCGGCCGAGGCGAGCACGTAAGGCGGACTGACACCCTGGAAGTATTGCCGATCCCAGTAGTCCTGCAGCTGGGTGTCGTCCATGTGCAGCAGCGCGCGCGAGAACGCTACGCGCATCGGCGCGCGGCTGGGGAAATTGACCGGCGTCAGCCGCTGCCCCTTGCCGTCCACAAAGATCTTCTTCAGATACACGTTGCGCACCGTGTTCTGATCCAGCGTCATCTGCGGCCCATCAAGTGCCGTGATGATCGCAATCTGCGGCTGTGCGGCCCAGGCCGAGCCCGCCCGCATCAGCAGTGCACTGATGATCAGCCAGGTGGACCATTGCCGAAGTTGTCCGCGCATGGGAGCGACGCTCAGAACAACACCGCGACGGACGCCAGCCAACCGGTCGGCGCGAGCAGCTCGTTGTGAGAGCCGTCGCGATATTCGAGTTTGAGCACGACCCCTTCAACCGGCTTGAAATTGATGGCCGTGGTGCGGATGGTGCTGGTTTGGGCGGGCGTCGATGATCGGTAGCGCTCGTAGCGGCCGATCAGGTACAGCCGTCGCCATAACGGCACCTCTGCCTGCACGAAGCCGCCTCGCTCATCGGGACGGTTACTGGTGCTGCTGCGGTAAATGCCTTCGCCAGTGAGGCTCACGTAGCGGCTCGTCCAGCTGAAATCGATGCCGTTGAGCCAGTATTTTTCGCGTGGCTGCTGCAGCTCGTAGTTCAGCGTGGAGGCGCCGATACTCAGCGAGTCGCCCAGCAGGTGATAGAGCACCCGGCCACCAATGGCCTGGCGAAAATTGTTCTGCAGCGTCTCGGTCGTGCCGAAGTTGGTATACGCATTGTCCTGATCGCGGCCGATGTTGAGGTTCTTGCTGTCATCGGCAAAGACCCAGTAGTCGAGGTCGTTGCCCTTCACCGGAAGCGTGCCGAACATCATCGCGCCGTTGGTATGGAGCGCAAACGCGGCCGAGGTCGACAGGGGACGCGATACCGTCCAGGTCAGCGGGTCGGCATGCACCAGATTCCACTCGCCCACGGGCGTGAGGAACTTGCCAAAGCGGAACGTGATGGCCTGGTTGGCGTGGTAGTCGGCGTACAGGCGCTCGATGTCGAGCTCGGCGTCGTCATCGTCGGTGCGCCCGGTGCTGTTGACCGGGTTGGTGGCTTCGATTTCGCTGAAAAGCTGCCAGCGCGTGCCGATGTCCTGGGTGATGAACAGGCTCAGGTCGCGCACGTTGTAACTGGTCTTGGTGCCCTGGACGCTGAAGAAATTGAGGTCGGCATAGCCGCCGACACGCAAGCCCACGCCAGGAAAGTACAGGCCCTGGCCCAGCGTATAGGGTGCGGGTTGCCAGCTGCCGTCGCCATCGTCCGCGGCCATCGCGCCCGAGGCGTAGACCAGGCCCAGCAGCAGGGCGACTGCGCCAGGGAGCGAGTAGCGGCGAGGGTGCCTGTTCATCGGTCATACCCACCAACATGGAATGGAATCGAGCCGGCACGCCTGGTTCGGGCGGCAGACACAGCGAAACGAAAGGCTGGCGAGCGACTATTTCATCGGAGGGGCTCGGCACTGCGGCGGATTCTGCGACAGTGCAGGGGCCGCCGCAAAGGCGTGCCATCCAGCTCGGGCGGCGACGCACTCCCATCATCAGCGCGACGACAGCACTTTGACCACACGATCAGCCCTGTTCCGCCTGCTGTTCCTGACCCTGCTGGGCACCGTCATGGTGGTTGGGGCGCTCTCGTTCTATCAGTTTCGCAGTGCGCTCAGGTCGGAGATCGCGGGCAACCTGCGATTTGGTGCCAGCACCGTGATGCAGCGCATCGACACGCTGCTGTTCTCGCATATCGAAAACATGCGCGTGTGGAGCGGGCTGGAGGTGATGCAGGACATCCGCGTCAACGATGTCGACAAACGCCTCTCACACTTCCTTTCGGATCTGCATGCCGGGCAGGGTAACGCGTATGCCGCGCTGCTGTGCACCGACGAACACGGGCGCGTGGTGGCAGCCAGCCAGCCTTCCCTGATTGGCACGGCGGCGCCGAACGGTGCCGTGTGGCGCCCCATTTCGGGCGCTCGCCTGGGTGGCGCATCCATTGCCCAGACGTGGGGCGCTGATGGCCAGGGCGCCATCTTGCGTACGCCGGTTGCCAATACGTTTGGCCAGGGCAATATCGGCTACCTCTACGTCGTGCTGAACTGGCAAGCCGTGCAGGCGCTGCTGGACGAGGCCGTGGGTCACGGGTCACCAGGGCTCCTGCTGGTGGACGATCACGGTCGCGTCATCGCTGCCTCCGCTGCCTTGCGGACACGCGCCGTCCTTTCGCGCCTGCAACTGGATTGGCGCCTGCCGGCGCAGGGTGCGTTGTCCTATGTCCGCGACGGCAGTGCGCTTGGCTATGGCACTTTGTTGGTCGGTATCGCCACGTCGACGGGCTATCAGCAATTCCAGGGCCTGGGCTGGCACATCGTCATGATGGAGCCGACCTCGGTGTCCTTTGGGCCGATCTGGCGCCTGCTGTGGGCGATGCTGGCGGTGCTGGTGCTGACCCTGCTCGCAGGGCTGTGGATTTCGTCGCGACTGGCCAACCGCATTGCGCTGCCCATCGTGGCGCTGACCGACTTCACCCGCAGCTTCCGCCAGCGCGACGCCGCCTTGCCGCAGCTGCCCGCCACCAATATCTCCGAAATCCATGAGCTGCACCGCGCCTATGCCGAGATGATCGATGCCTTGGCGCGTTCGCGCGAGCAGGTCGTGCGCGCGGGCAAGCTGGCCGTGGTCGGCGAAATGGCTGCCATCATGGCGCACGAAGTGCGAACCCCGATGGGCATACTGCGCAGTTCTGCACAAATGCTGCAGCGACAGCCGCACCTGGGCGAGCGCGAGCACGAGCTGATTGGTTTTATCTTCAGCGAGACCGAACGGCTCAACCGGCTGGTCACGCTGCTGCTTGAATGCGCCCGCCCGGCGCCGCCTGATTTTCGTCCGCACGACTTGCACGCCATCATCGACAGTGTGCTGGGCCTGCTCGCCTCACGGGCAGACAAGGCCGGCGTTTCACTGTCCAGCCACTTTGCCGAGCCGGTGCTGGTATTTCCCTGCGATCGCGAACAGATGATGCAGGTGCTGCTCAACCTGGTGTTGAATGCGCTGGCTTTCGTGGGTGAACAAGGTCGCGTGCAAGTGGCCACCCGTTCCGATGCAAGCGCCGTGTGGATCAGCGTGATGGATGACGGTCCTGGCGTGCCCGAATCGTTGCGGCAGACGATTTTCGACCCCTTCTTCAGCCGTCGCGACGGCGGCATCGGCCTGGGCCTGACGATCGTGCAACAGGTCGTGCATGTCCACGGCGGCGAGATCACCGTAGGGGAGAGCGCCTGGGGTGGTGCTTCCTTCAATCTTCGATTTGCGCTGGATGGACAAAGCCGATGAACGCCAGGCGGATACTCGTGGTGGACAACGAGGCGAAGATGCGCCGCATCCTCGAACTGTCCTTGAAATCGCTGGGCCATGGCGTGCTTGAGGCAGGTGACGGCGTAGAGGCGCTCGCCGTGATCGAGCAGCAGTCGGTCGACCTGGTGCTCACCGATCTGCGCATGCCGCGCATGGATGGCATCGCCTTGCTCGAGGCCTTGCGCGAGCGTAACCAGGACGTGCCGGTGATCGTCATGACCGCCTACGCCACCATTGAAACTGCCGTGGCCGCCATGAAGCTGGGCGCGGTCGACTACATCATCCGGCCGTTCGAGATGGAGACCGTCGAGATGGCGGTAACGCGGGCGCTGGCCATGCAGGCGGTGCAGCGCGAGAACCATTTCTTGCGCGAAGAGATTTCGCGAGGCTGGGGTGAGTTCATCGGCGTCAGCCCGGCCATGCGGGCGCTCTACGAGCTGATCCGCCAGGTGGCTCCCACGCGCAGCAACGCTTTCATCGTTGGGGAAACCGGCACCGGCAAGGAATTGGTTGCCCGCGCGATCCACGAGGCGTCAGGCCGACAGGGCCTGTTCGTGCCCATCAATTGCGCGGCCATTCCCCTGGAGCTGCTCGAAACGGAACTTTTCGGTCACGTCAAAGGCGCCTTTACCGGTGCCTTGCGCGACCGCGTGGGCAAGTGCGAGCTGGCCAGCGGCGGCACCATCTTTCTGGACGAGATCACGGAGATGCCCACCAGCCTGCAGGCCAAGCTGCTGCGCGTTCTTCAGGAGGGTCGCATCGAGAGGCTCGGCGCCAATGCGGCGATACCCGTCGACTTGCGCGTGGTGGCAGCCACCAACCGCGAGCCGCAAGAAGCCGTCGAAGCGGGATTGCTGCGGCGAGACCTTTACTTTCGACTCAATGTGGTGCGCGTCGACGTGCCCAGGCTGCGCGACCGCCACGGTGACATGGCCCTGTTGGCCAATCACTTTCTCAATAAGTACTCGCTTGAGTTGGGACGCGCCACGCCACGACTGTCTGCGCGTACGCTTGAACGACTGGAGGCCTACGACTGGCCCGGCAATGTGCGCGAGCTTGAGAATCTGATGGAGCGCGCCGCCGTACTATGCCGCGACGAGGAGGTGGGCACGACGCTCCTGCCTTCCGAGCTTTCCCGCGAGGCCGCGGCCGCTCCGCCGCACGCCGCGCCATCGCCCGATGGCCCATTGGCCCTGAAAGATCGCGTCGAATCCCTGGAGCGCGAACTCATCGAGGCCGCGCTCGCGCGCAGCGACAACAACAAAGCCGCCGCCGCGCGCCTGCTGGGAGTCAGCGAGCGCACGCTTTGGTACAAGCTCAAGACCTATCAGATGTAGCCACGATGGTGGTCCGTGAGCCTAAGCGGACCGGTGGGGCCGGATAGGTCTGCTCGTGTCCGTTGTCCGGCTGACTAAGGGCGGGGGCGCTGATGGGCGTTGACTCATGCGCTCGCCTGCGCGCCGAAGCTCGGCGGCCGATCCGCCATTGCCGAGCCGAACGCAGGATTGGGCTTATCGCTCATCTGGAACAGCAGGGTGCCGCCCTCGGTCAGTTCGGCATGGGTGATCCAGCTCTTGGTCCACGGCTTGCCATTCCAGCTCACCGACTGGATATACGGACGGCCCTTGCCATTGCCCTGCGTCTGCACCACCAGTCGCTTGCCGCCGGCCAACTGGACTTCGGCGCGATCAAGCAGCGGGCTGCCGAACACGTAGTTCGTGCTCACCGGATCCACCGCATACAGGCCTAGCGCACTCATCACGTACCAGGCGCTCATCTGGCCGCAGTCCTCGTTGCCGGGGAGGCCGTCAGGGTCGGGCAGATACATCGTTTCCAACAGCATGCGCACGCGCGCCTGAGTCTTGTGGTGTGCGCCGGTATACGCATAGAGATAGGGCATGTGATGGCCCGGCTCGTTGCCGAAGGCGAACTGGCCGACCATGCCGGCGATATCCGGCGGTGCATCCGCCGGCAGTTCGGAGTCGGTGGTGAACAGCTGGTCCAGCTTCTGCTCGAAGGCGTTGGCGCCACCGAACATCGCCATGTAGGTGTAAACGTCGTGCTGATTGAGGAAGGTCGCCTGCCACGCATTGGACTCGGTGAAGTCGCGCCACTTCTTCGAGTGCCCGATGGCGCGCGGATCGAACGGCTCCAGCCACTTGCCATCGCTGCCGCGCGGGCGCACGAAGTTCACGGCCTTGTCGAACACATGGCGGTAATTCTGCGAGCGCGCCTTGAGCGCGGCGGCATCGTCGTGATGACCGAGCTGCTCCGCGTAATGCGCCATCACCCAGTCGTCATAGGCGTACTCCAGCGTCTTGCTGACGGCTTCGCTTTCGACATCGCTGGGGATGTAACCGCGCTTGCGATACTCGGGCAGGCCGAAGTAGTCGTCTTCCATGGCACGCTTGCGGAACACGGGCCACGCGGCCGCATAGTCGATGCCGGTGAAGCCCTTGGCTTGCGCCTCGGCAATCACGACCGCCGAGTGGTAGCCGATCATGCAGACCGTCTCGATGCCTTGCAGCGGCCACACCGGTGGGCCGGCAGGGCTTTCCTGCGCCATGCGCACCAGGCCGTTGACCAGATCGGGCACGCGCTCGGGCTGGTACAGGGTAAACAGCGGATGCTCGGCGCGGTAGGTATCCCACAGCGAGTAGGTGCTGTAGTTGTGCTGGCCCTTGGGCAGCTGATGCACCTTCATGTCCATGCCGCGGTAACGGCCGTCCACGTCGCTGAATAACGTGGGCGCCAACATGGTGTGGTAGAGCGCGCTGTAGAAGGTGCGCTTGATATCGTCCGACGACGATTCGATGCGGATGCGGCTGAGCTCGCTTTCCCACGAGGTTTCGGCGGCAGCTTGTACGCCGTCGAAATCCCAGGCGGGAATCTCGGTCATCAGGTTGCGCAGGGCGCCTTCGATATCCACGCCCGAAATGCCGACCTTGACCAGCAGAGGTGCATCGTCGAGCTGGTCGTAGAACAACGCGGCCTTGAGGTTGGTGCCCTTGACCTGCGTCGTGCCGTCGGGCTGGGCGCTGTCGTTGGAATACAGTGCACCGCGCTTGAACGGTCGCGAGACCTTCAGCGCGAAATAGATGTGACGTCCATTGGCCCACTGGTGCACACGACGTGCACCAACCACCGTGTCATTGCCCACCAGTTTCAGTTCGGCGTCGGTGACGCTGGAAGGCTTCTTCGGGTCGTCGTGGAAACCGTGGGCGAAGTCGACCAGCAGATGCGCCTCGCCCGTCTGCTGGAAGGTGTAGCGATGGATGCCGGCGCGCTCCGTCGCGGTCAGCTCCGCGAGCACGCGGCTGTCCGTCAGTTGCACGCGGTAATAGCCCGGTCGCGCCTGCTCACCGGTGTAGTGCGAGCGGTAGCCCTTGACGTGGGTCTTGTAGCCCTTGCGTTCGGCGCCCTGGCCGGCGTGCACGCCGTCGTAGCGCGAGGTGTAGTTGACGCCGTCGTAGTCGCGATCGCCCGGCTGCAACAGCGCCGGTCCCATGGCCGGCACGACAAGCACATCGAGCATGTCCGCGGCGCCCGTGCCCGAAAGATGGGTGTGCGAGAAGCCCATGATCGAGCCGTCGCCCTGGTGATAGCCCGAGCTGCCGTCCCATTGCGAGTCATTGGTGTCGGGGCTGAGCTGCATCATGCCGAAGGGCATGGTGGGGCCGGGGTACGTATGGCCGTGGCCGCCGGTGCCCACGAACACGTCGACGTGACGCGACACGCCCTGGGCAAGCGCCGTCTTCTTGCCTGCGGCAGCCGGCAGCGCCGGGAGCGCATGGGCACCGCTACTGAGAACGCCGAGGGCGGCCATGCCTTGCAGAAAGCGACGACGCGAAACCATGATCTGACTCCTTAAAGCAAAACATTGGCCGCGGGGTCGGCCGGGTGGGGGATTGGGTGATTACGCCCTGCGCAACACCTGCGGATGGCGATCGGCCAGCGTCACGATCAGCTCGCCGAACAAGGTGTTGGCCCAGGCAAACCATGAGCGCGTGAATTTCGCCGGGTCGTCCTGATCGAAAGCCTCGTGCATGAAGCCGGTGCCGGCATGCGTGGTCTTGAGCCAGGCGATGCACTGGGAGATCTCTGCCGTATCGCTGCTGGTAAAGGCTCGCATCATGATCGACATCGGCCAGATCATGCGCAGCCCTTCGTGCGGACCGCCGATACCCGATGCTGCGCGCCCTTCAAAGAAGTACGGATTGCGCGTGCTCCACGCCTGCGAACGCGTGCGCTGATAACGCGCATCGTCCTGCGTGCAGCTGCCGAGATAGGGCAGGGCGAGCAGACTGGGCACGTTGGCATCGTCCATGAACAACTGGTTGCCGTAGCCATCGACTTCATACGCCCAGTAATCGCCTTGCTCGCCGTGGATGACACCGTGCGCTTCGGCCGCACGCTGGATGTCATCGGCAAGCGCGATGCAATCGCCCGCGGTGCTGTCGTCATGGCGTATCGCGCGCAGCATCTCGGCGAGACGGCGAAGACTTGTCGCCGCAAACAGGTTGCCGGGGATATTGAACGGGTAGACGGTGGCATCGTCCGATGGGCGGAACATCGCGTGGATCATGCCTGTCGGTCGCGTCGGGTTGCCGTAGCCCTGCAGGAACTGCGATTCGCTCGGCGTCGGTGACGTGCGCTGGAAGTGATACGGCCCCGGGCCATCCTTGCGCTGCTGTTCGCGGAAGGTCTTGAGCACGGTGCGCATCGCGGCGTGCCAATCGTCATCGAAGGGCGTGGTGTCGCCAGTCGCCTGCCAGTAGCCGTGCGCCAGCCGGATCGGATAACACAGCGAATCGATCTCCCATTTGCGCTCAGCCACGCCGGGGCGCATGTCGGTGACGTCGTGCTGCGCCCATTCCAGGTTCGACTTCGCCGTCGGGTCGGGCATGAAGGCGTTGGCATAGGGATCGATGCTGATGCATAGCGCGTGGCGATGAATCAGTCCACGGAACAGCTGCTGCAGGGCCTTGTCCTGGCGGGCGAGCTGCACGTACGGCCACACCTGCGCGGAGGAATCGCGCATCCACATGGCGTCGATGTCGCCGGTGACCACGAAGGTATCGGGCTTGCCGCGCAGCGTACCCACCTGGACGGTGGTATCGAGCGTATTGGGGAAACAGTTCTCGAACATCCACGCAAGTTCAGGATCACCGATGCGCGCCTTGGTGGTTGCGATCAGTTTCTCCACGGCGGCACTGGCGAATTTGCGCTGGCCAACCGGTGGGCGCTTGCTGGTGAAGGCCGTCTTGCCGGCGCCAGCCAACACGCTATTCGACAGCATGGCGGCGGCAGGCGCCATCGCCATCCATTTGAGCAGGTCGCGTCGCGTGATCCTCATGGCTTGGCCTGCGCCTGCGACTGCACCGCGTCGACCAAAGAGGTCAGCTTGAGGGCTGCCTTGAGGCGTGACACGTCCGTCGCACTCTTGACGGTGATATCCACGTGCTCCCCGGGTAGCAGGTCGAACGCATTGTCGGAAAGTTCGACAGCGTTGCTGCCGAAATCCAGCCATACGCCGCGCGCCAGCTGTTTGGTACGGAGGGTCAACACGATGCCGTTGCCGCTCTGTCGCCAGTCGGCCATCAGCCCCGGCTGGCCCGGAAGCGCCAGCGACTTGGCCAATCCGAAATAAAGCAGGTGATGAGCAATCACCTCGCCGTTCTCGATCACGTCGAACGAGGCCACGCTGCGCGTCGGATTTGCACCGTGCAACAGGTCTGCATCACTGAATTCGCCTGCCATGGTGCTGCTGAGTGCGGCGGCTTCGACCGGCCTGCTGCTCTCGCTCAGGCGCTTGCCGGCCATGTCGTAGAGGCGCGTGCGCAGTACCGCCTTGAACGGCGTCGTGCGATCGGACACGAGATGGAGTGTCGTGTGGCCGTCGCGGCGCATCGGCACCACATCCACGGGCGCGTAGAAGCGCCTGGCATGGTATTGCAGCGCCTTCCAGCGACCGAAATAGTCGAGGCTGGACCAGGACGGCCCCGGCCACACGTCGTTGAGCTGCCAGTACAGCGAGCCCATGCTCTGCGGGCGCGCGCTGCGCAAGTGCTCGGCCGCCAACTCAATGCCTTCGGCCTGCATCAGCTGGCTGAGATAGACGAATGACGCAAAGTCCTTCGGCTCGCCGTAGTTGCCGCGGATGTAGAGCAGCAGGCGGTCGTTGCCATCGCCGTTCGCGAACTTCTGGTGCGCGCGCATCACCGGCGAGTTCGGCGTCATGTCGGCGGGCGTGGCGAAGCTTTCGATGGTGGCCATCACCGGAAACGACTGCAGCCCGTACTCGGACTGGAAGCGCGGCGCGACATCCAGGTAGTGCTCGATCGGCTCGGAGCCCGACCACACCTTCCAGTAGTGGTAGTCACCATCATTGAGCACATTGGCTTCGCCATCGAAATCCGTGCTGGGCGAACTGGCCCAGTAGGGCACGTCGGCATCGTTGGACTTCACCACGTCGCGCAAGGTGGTGCCAAAGAGTTCGCGCATGCCGCTTTCGATGCGCTGGCGTTCATCGCTGCCGATGGTCTTCTTGAAATCTTCGCGATCGGGCCAGGATTCCCAGCCCGTCTGCACCTCGTTGTTGCCACACCACAGCACGATGCTGGGATGGTTGCGCAGGCGGCGCACCTGTTCCACCGCCTCGATGCGTGCGTTCTCGCGGAACGCCTGGTCGTAGGGCGTGATCGCGCCGCCGAACATGAAGTCCTGCCAGATCATGATGCCAAGCTGGTCGGCCAGGTCGTAGAACGCATCGCTCTGGTAGTAGCCGCCGCCCCACATGCGCAGCATGTTCATGTTGGCGTCGCGGGTGGAGGTCAGGAGCTTGCGCAGTCGCTCGGGCGTGGTGCGCTCGGGAAAGCTGTCGGTGGGAATGAGGTCGGCGCCCTTGGCAAAAATCGGCACGCCGTTCACCACGAAGGCGAAGCCGCGACCCCATTGGTCACGGTCTCGACGCAGCTCGACGCTGCGCAGGCCGCTCGTACGGTCGGCGCTCGCGAGCGTGTTGTCGCCGCGCTTCACTTCAACATGGAAGCGATAGAGGTTCTGCTCGCCGTACCCCAATGGCCACCAGCGTGCCGGATGTTCGATGGTGAATGGCAGGCGCAACGCATTGTCGCCAGCCGTGAGTGCGGCATCTTGCGCCGTCTCGCCGCGGCTGCCATCCGGCGCTGTCCAGCTCAACGTGACGTGTGCAGAGCCGGACTTGGCTGCCTGCAATGAGACTTCTGCAGTAAGCGCGGCCTTGTCCGCATCGACGTGCGGCTGGGCGATGTGGAAATCATCCAGCCGCGCGCCGGTCCAGCTCTCCAGCCGCACGGGCTGCCAGATGCCGAGCGTGACGAAGCGCGGACCCCAGTCCCAGCCGTACTGGTAGTTGGCCTTGCGCACATAGTTGGAGGTCTGCTTGCCCTTGGGCTCATCGCCGAAGGCCGAATCGAACTCGCCCGGCAAGGCATAGGGCTGCTTGAGCAACCAGGGCTGCAGCCTGGCGATCGGCGAATGCAGTTTGACGACCAGGGTATTGCTGCCCGCATGCAGTACGCCCTTCACCGGTACGCGCCAACGACGGAACATGTTGTCCGCGCTCAGCAGCGGCTTGTCGTTGATGGCGACGTCGGCGAACGTGTCCAGGCCATCGAACACCAGGTCCACGTGATCCTGCTTCAGCGTGGCGGCATCGACGTTGAAGGCGAGGCGATATTCCCAGTCCGCCAGGCCGATCCACTGCAGGCTCGCTTCGTTGTCGCGATAGAACGGGTCGCCGATCTTGCCGGCCGTCAGCAGGTCCGTCTGCACGCTGCCGGGCACGTGCGCGCTGGTCCAGGCTGCCTGCTCCGGATGTCTGGCCGCCTGTGGCGTGCCCGGCAGCAGGCGGAACTGCCACCCCGTATCCAGTGGCGTCATTTCAGTGGCGTGGAGTTGGCTTGCACCAGCGAACAGGAGGCCGGCCAGCAGGCCGAGAGAACAGCGAGTCAAAGAGGGCAAGGCAAAGCGCTCCGCATCGTCGTGGTTGGAACGTGGGCCGTCAGAGCCGGCCGGCGTTGCGGGAAGGCGAGGCTTCCCGGCAACGGCATGTCGTGATGGTGTCAATTGTCCAGCGACGCCGTGGAGCGATGATCCAGTTCGCCGGATACTTCGTTCGCCGCCTCGATGAGCAACTTGGTGGTGGTCGCCATGGTCATGGAGGAGCCGCGCCGTTCGATGAAGGGAATGGTGATCGCGCAGATGGCTCGATCGTGTTGCATGACCGGTGCGGAAATATCGGTCACGCCATCGACCACCTGGCTCGCAATGGTGGCCACGCCAGCGGCACGGATCTCGCGTATCGCCTTCTCGACGGGTGGGCGTCGCAGCTGCGGTTCGTGCTCGATCATCATGGCGAACCAGCGCTCGCGCGTGGCATCGTCCTGCCATGCCAGCAGGACGTGGCCGGAAGCGGAGTGGGAGATCGGGCGGCGATGACCCACGCGTACCACCAGGCCGATTTCACCCGGCGGATCGACGCGCGCGATCACCACGATCTGCTCCTGTGACGGCACGACCAGATGACATGATTGATCGATCTCGTCCGAGAGCCTGTGCATGATCGGCAGGGCGGTTTCCACCAGACTCTTCACCGGCGGTTGTTCCATGCCCAGGCGAAACAGTCGCGGCGTGAGCGCGTAACGGCCTTCGCCATCCGGGCGACTGATGTAATCGCGCTCTTCCAGCACCTGGAGCATGCGGAAGATTTCGCCGCGCGAACGGCCTACGCCTTCGGAGATCTCCGCGATGGTCAGGGGTGCGACGGCGCGCGCCAGCAGTTCAAGGATGTCCAATCCCTTGTCGAGGGCGGGGGCGCGATATTTGGGAGACTCTGCAGCCATAAGCGTCCGTGGTATTGAGTGGCTCGTCATGCAGACTACGGGCGGGTTTCAGAGGAGAAATTCAACAGCCTCGCCGCCCACCATGCTGCGCCGCAACTTGTGATACATATAAACTATAAGTTCATATTTGCACAATTGTGGCGCCCAGGGCAGAGGGGGCGCTCGCCAACGGCCGGAGGATGAACATCCATGCACCCACAAGCCGCGCCGATCCCGGCGGGTGGTCGCTTTCGGGACAGGGTCCCGCTTTTTCCCCTGACCTTGATCGTAAGTCTTTTCTTTCTCTGGGGTGTGGCCAACAACCTCAATGACGTGCTGGTGGCGCAATTCAAGAAGGCCTTCACGTTGTCGGACTTCCAGGCCGCGCTGGTGCAAAGCGCGTTCTATCTCGGGTATTTCGTCGTTGCACTCCCTGCGGGAGCCTATATGCGGCGATACGGCTACAAGTCGGCGGTGGTGCTGGGCTTGTGCCTGTATGGGGCAGGGGCGCTTCTGTTCTGGCCGGCCGCGGTATCGGCAACCTATGGGATGTTCCTCGCGGCGTTGTTTGTCATCGCGTGCGGACTGGCCTTCCTCGAAACCTCGGCCAATCCCCTGGTCACCTTGCTGGGGCCGGCATCTTCGGCTGCCGCACGCCTCAATCTGGCGCAGGCGTTCAATCCGCTGGGATCGATTGCCGGCGTGCTGATCGGGCAGCATTTCATCTTTACCGGCGTGCAGCACACACCCACGGAACTCGCCGCCATGAGTGCAAGTGCCCGCGAGGCTTTCATGAAGAGTGAAGCCGCTGCGGTGCAGATGCCTTATCTGGTCATCGGGCTGGGCGTGCTTTTGTGGGCCGTGGTGATCGTGCTGACGCGATTCCCGTCGGTGGCCGTCAGCCATGAGGGTGCGCCGGGCGAGCGGGGCGTGCTGAGGCACTTGCTGCGCGATGGCAGGTTCCTGGGTGCGGTCGCTGCGCAATTTTTCTACGTGGGCGCGCAGGTCGCCATCTTCAGCCACATGATCCGCTATGCGCAGGCGACGATGCCGGGCACCGCGGACAAGACGGCGGCCAGTTTCGTCACGGCTGGGCTGATCTGTTTCATGGTGGGCCGATTTGCCGGGGCGGTGCTGATGAAGCGCCTGAAGGCTTCGCGCGTGCTGGCCTTGTTCGCGCTCGCCAATGTGCTGCTGATGGCCGTGGCAGCGCTGGCTCCGGGGCGTGAGGGCATCTATGCGCTGGTGGCATCGAGCTTCTTCATGTCGGTGATGTATCCGACGATCTTCGCACTGGGCGTGGAAGGCAGGAGCGACGACGAGCGGAAATTCGGCGCGGCCCTGCTGGTGATGGCTATCGTCGGCGGCGCGGTACTTACTGCCGCGATGGGCGTGGTGTCCGATGGCGTCGGCATTGCGCACGCGATGCTCGTGCCCGGCGTGTGCTTCGTGGCCATCTTCCTGTTCGCGCAGCAGCACTGGCAGCGGGCGATGGCGAGCGTGCCGGCATGAGCTGGCAATGCCTGGCGCTCGACCTGCGCGACGATCCGGCGCTCATTGCCGAATACGAACACTGGCATCGTCGCGAAAACATCTGGCCGCAGATCGTCGCGTCGATTCGCGAGTCAGGCATCGAGGACATGCAGATCTTCCGCACCGGCACCCGGCTGGTCATGCTTATGCGTGTTGCGCCGGATTTCGATGCGCAAGCCAAGGCCCTGGCTGATGCGGCCAACGAGCGCGTGCAGGCATGGGAGGCATTGATGTCCAGGTTCCAGCAGCCGCTGCCATGGGCCGCGGCAGGGCAGAAATGGGTGCCGATGCAGATGATCTTCGATCTGGCCGACTGCGTCGGCTGATCAGCCGTTGCGCCACAGGATGTCGCGCGAGATGCGCGAAGCATCGCGTTGACCGGTCAGTGCCATGGTGACGCTCAGTTCGCGCCGGATCAATTCGATGGCCTGCGTCACGCCCTGTTGTCCATGGGCGCCCAGTCCGTAGAGGAAGGCCTTGCCGATCAGGCCGGCGCGCGCACCCAGTGCCAAGGCCTTGATCAGATCCTGGCCGCTGGTGATGCCGCTGTCGAACAACACCTCGATGCGGCCCGCGACGGCATCGACGATCGAAGGGAGCACGTCGATGGTGGCGGGCGCACCGTCGAGCTGCCGGCCGCCGTGATTGGACACCACGATGGCATCGACGCCGTGCTCGACGGCCAGGCGCGCATCCTCGGGGTCCAGGATGCCCTTGATGATGAGCTTGCCCGGCCATTCTTCGCGTATCCAGGCCAGGTCATTCCAGTTCAGCGTGGGATCGAACTGGTTGGCGATCCATTGCGCGAGCGTGGTCAGGCTGTCGGCCCCCTGGATACGTCCGTCCAGATTGCCGAATGAGCGGCTCGGCGCCCTGAGTACGTTCCAGACCCAGCGCGGCTTGCTCATGATGTCGAACACGTTGCGCAGCGTCACCTTGGGCGGCACCGCAAGACCGTTCTTGATTTCGCGATGGCGCTGGCCTTGCACCGTCAGATCGGCCGTCAGCATCAAGGCGGAGCACTGCGCGGCACGGGCGCGGCGGATCAGCTCGCGGGTGAAGCCGCGGTCGCGCATCACGTAGACCTGGAACCAGAACGGCGTGTCGCAGGCGGCGCGCACCTGCTCGATCGAGCAGATGGACACGGTGCTGAGGCAGAACGGTATGCCCGCCTCGGCGGCCGCACGCGCGCCGAGGATCTCGCCGCTGCCGTGTTGCAGCCCGGTCAGCCCGGTCGGCGCAATGGCGAGCGGCATGCTGGCCGGCGAACCGAGCATGGTGGTGCCCAGTGAGCGATGGTCTACGTTCTGCATGACGCGCTGACGCAGTTGCAGGCGATCGAAGGCGCGCCGATTCTCCCGCAGCGTCACTTCATCGTAGGAGCCGCGATCGGCGTACTCGAAAAAGGCCCGGGGCACACGCCGGCGCGCGATCTCGCGGAGGTCGGCGATATTCGTCACTGGCGTTTTCATGCATCACCCCATCGCTGTCTTTGGCGCGTTCTGCCACACGATGCCGCCGGGAAAGAGATGGTCGCGGATCGAGGCCTCGTGCATGCGCGCGGAAAATCCCGGTGCCGTTGGCGCCAGATAACGCCCGCGCTCGATCGTCACCGGTTCGACGAAATGCTCGTGCAGGTGGTCGACGAATTCGATCGCACGATCCTCCTTCTTGCCGGTGATGGCCACAAAGTCCGCCATGGCCAGATGCTGCACCAACTCGCACAGCCCAACGCCGCCTGCATGGGGGAATACACGCACACCGAAGTGGGCGGCCAACAGCAGGATGGCGAGGTTCTCGTTCACGCCACCCACGCGCGCCGCATCGATCTGGATCAGGTCGACCGCCTGAGCCTGCAGCAGCTGCTTGAACAATACGCGGTTTTGTCCGTGCTCGCCGGTGGAGATGGGGATGGGTGAAACGCCTTGCCGAATCGCCGCGTGACCCAGGACGTCGTCGGGATTGGTTGGCTCCTCGACCCAGGCCAGGCCGATGTCCTTCAGCGGCTTGAGCCATTCGATGGCCGTCTGGACGTCCCAGCGCTGGTTGGCGTCCACTGCGATGGCGATGTCCGGACCCACCGCCTCGCGCGCGAGGCGGCAGCGTCGCAGGTCGTCTTCCATGCGCAGCCCGACCTTGAGCTTGATCGTGCGGAAGCCGTCTGCAACGGCTTTCCTGGCTAGACGCTGCATCTTCTCGTCGGTATACCCGAGCCAGCCGGGCGAGGTGGTGTACGCAGGATAGCCTTCGGCCTCCAGCTGGGCGATGCGAGCCTGCTTGTGCGGCTCGGCCTCTTTCAGGATCTCCAGGGCGCGGGCGGGCGTCAGCGCATCGGTGAGATAGCGGAAATCGATCTGGGCGACCAGCTGCTCGGGCGTCATGTCCGCAATGAAGCGCCACACGGGCTTGTTCGCCACGCGCGCCGCCAGGTCCCACGCGGCGTTGATGACCGCGCCTATCGCCATGTGCATGACGCCTTTCTCGGGGCCGAGCCAGCGCAACTGGGAGTCGCCCGTCAGCTGCCGCGCGAACGCGCCCAGATCGTCGACGATGTCCTCCACCGTACGACCGACCACCATCGGCCGCAGTGCCGCGAGTGCCGCGGTCTGGATGTCGTTGCCCCGCCCGATGGTGAATACCAGCCCGTAACCGGCGAGCCCGCCAGGGGCGTCGGTTTTCAGCACCACATAGGCGGCGGAGTAGTCGGGATCGGGATTCATGGCATCCGAGCCGTCGTGCGCCAGCGACGTCGGAAAACGCACGTCGAAGGTTTCCAGGGCGGTAATTTTCACCATCGTGACCGGCCTCCGGCGCCGGTAACTCAATAAGGAAAAAGCAGGGCAGCGCTCAGGCGCGCGAAGCGGGATAGGCGAGCACGTCCTGTCGCTGCCGGCCCAGACCTTCGATACCCAGTTCGATCACGTCGCCCGGCTTCAGATAGGTGGGCGGATGCAGGCCCAGCCCGACGCCGGCCGGTGTTCCCGTGCTGATCACGTCGCCTGGCATCAAGGTCATGTAGCGGCTGATGTAGCTCACCAGCTGCGCCACGCCGAACACCATCGTGCGCGTGTTGCCGTTCTGGTAACGGTGACCGTTCACTTCGAGCCAGAGGGCGAGCTTTTGCGGGTCGGGGACCTCGTCCCGGGTGACCAGCCATGGGCCGATCGGCCCGAACGTGTCGCAGCTTTTGCCTTTCACCCACTGGCCGCCGTGTTCGAGCTGGAACTCGCGCTCGGACAGGTCGTTGATCACCGCATAGCCGGCGACGTGATCGAGTGCCTCGTTGACGTCGACGTAGCGCGTGACCTCGCCGATGATCACGCCGAGCTCCACTTCCCAGTCGGTTTTCGCCGAGCCGCGCGGAATGACGACGGCATCGTTGGCGCCGCCGATGGCGGTCGTGGCCTTCATGAAAAGCACGGGCTGCTCAGGCACCGGCGCATTCGTTTCAGCCGCATGGTCGGCGTAGTTCATGCCCACGCAGAGCATCTTGCCGACGTGCGCCACCGGCACGCCGAAGCGTGGCGTGCCATCGACGCGGGGCAGGGTGGCCGGATCCAGGGCCATCAGACGGCGCAGGCCATCGCGACCAAGCACAACTGCCGTGATGTCGTCGATCACGCCCGAAAGATCGCGCAAGGCGCCATCGCCATCGATCAGTCCGGGCTTTTCCGCGCCGAGTTCCCCGTAACGACAAAGTTTCATGCAGTGGCTTCCATCAGTTCGACCAACCGCCATCCACGACATGGATGGTGCCGGTGGTAAAGGAGGATTCGTCGGAGGCGAGATAAACGGCGAGCGCAGCGATCTCCTCGGGCGTGCCGAGTCGCCCCATCGGCTGCCGCGAGGTGAAGCTCTGCCATGCAGCTTCTTCGTCGCCGCCCAGGGCGCGCACGCGCTCGGCGAGCGATGGCGTCTTGACCGTGCCGGGGCAGATCGCATTGCAGCGTATGCCCGCCGACACATAATCGGCGGCGATGGAACGCGTCAGGCCGATCACCGCAGCCTTGGTCGCACCGTAGGCAAAGCGATTAGGCACGCCCTTGATGCTCGAGGCGACCGACGACATGTTGACGATGCTGCCCGTGCCGCGACTCAACATGCCCGGAAGCACCGCGCGACACAGATGAAACATGCTGTCCACATTGATGGCAAACGAGCGTCGCCAGCTGTCGTCGTCGGTATCGAGGATGGTGCCGGCATGCACGTAGCCAGCACAGTTGAACAACACATCGATGCGCTCAGTCGCGCCCACCAGCGTTCGGATCGCCGCGTCATCGGTGACATCGAGCCGGTGGATACGAATCGAGGAATGGCTCGCGGCAAGCGAAGCCAGATGGCTATCGTTGATATCGGTCGCCAGCACCGTGGCGCCGGCCTCGGCGAAAGCGAGCGCGGTGGCGCGCCCGATGCCTGCGCCTGCCGCTGTGACGAGCGCGTGCTTGCCGGACAATCGGTCGTTCATGCGAGGCGCTCCACGTCGCTGGAATGGCAGCAGGTAACCCAGGTCTTCATGGCCTTGTTCCGGATGCGGTCGCCGATACGCGGTCAGCGAGTGAATAGACGTTCGCGGCGTTGCCGCCAAACACGGCTGCTTCGTGATGACGGGCAAACCGTCGCGTCAGCTTTTGCGCGCACGCTTTCCATTGCTCGTAGCTCGCATGGGTCGTGAGCACGGGCCAGTCGCTGCCCCACATCACGCGCTGCGCGCCGAAGCTCTCGAAGAGGTGCGCTACAAAAGGTTCGATGGCTGCCATGTCGGCGTCCGGACCGGTCAGTGTCAGCAACCCCGATAATTTGCAGGCCACGTCCGGCACTTGGGCGACGCGTGCAATCGCACCGGCCCACGAGGCGAATTGCCCATCCGCGATGTTCGGTTTCGCGCCGTGGTCAACCACGGTGACCAGGCCCGGGTGCCGGGTCAGTCGCTGGGAAAGGGCGCGCAGATGTCGGTTGTCGACCAGTGCATCGAACACCAGGCCGTGGTCGCGCAGGCAGTCGAACGCGCGATCAAGCGAGGGTCGGGCGAGCCACTCCGTATCGGGGATGTCCTGGACCATGGGACGGATACCGCGCAGCAGCCCTTGTCCGCTCTGGACGAGGGCGGCGATGCGTTGCGTGGCGTCGTCCGCTTCCATGTCGACCCAGCCGATCACGCCGAGCACGCCATCGGTCTGTCGGGCGATATCGAACAAGAACAGGGTCTCCTGCTCATCCGGTGCGGCCTGGACAAGGATGCAGGCGTCTGTCGTTGCCTTGAGATCCGGCGGAAGAAACGCGCGCTGCAGCTGGGCCGGGGCATGCGCCAGCCAGCCATAGGCCAGGCGCGCGGGATCCCAGTAGTGGCGATGCGCATCGATGATCATGGCGTCGGCACGCTCTTATCGAGCAGGCCGTGCTCGACCAGCGACGCCCAGGCCGCATCGGGAACCGTGGCGCACATGCGAGCCACGGCGTCATCGACTTCGGCGACCGAGCGCAGCCCGCACACGACTTTCGTCACCGCCGGATGGGCGAGCGGAAATTGCAAGGCAGCCGCGCCGACGCTCGCGCCCGTGCGTGCGCACACATCGTAAAGTTGCTGTGCACGCGCCCTGATGGCCAGCGATGCCGGCGCGTAGTCATAGGTATCGCCAGGACCTGCGTCCGCGCCAAGCAGGCCCGAGTTGTAAGGGCCTGCGATCAGCACAGCCACGCTGTCGGCTTGCGCCCGCGCCATGACGGCCTTGCTGCGCGCCTGTTCGAACAAGGTGTAGCGGCCGGCCAGCATGATCGCGTCCAGCGGAAAACGATCCATCACTTCCAGGCAGACCGCCTCTTCGTTCACACCCAATCCAATGGCGCCCACTACGCCCTGGTCGCGTAACTCGGCCATGGCGGGCAGCGCTTCATCGAGGGCTTGCTTCAACACGTGCGGGTGGCGCGAACCATGGGTGAGTTCGCCGATGTCGTGCAGCAACAGCAGGTCGATGCGACCGGTGCGTAGCCGCCGGATGCTGCTTTCCAGGCTGCGCAGGATGCCGTCGCGCGTGTAGTTGAAGTAGGCCCGGCGACCATCGACCGCGAAGCCATCGCCGCGGTCCGTGCGCTCCTCATCCATGTCGATGAGTCGGCCGACCTTGGTGGAAATGGTGTAGCTGGTGCGCTCGATGCCTTGCAGCGCATCGCCGATGCGCGTTTCGCTGAGGCCGTAGCCGTAATAGGGCGCGGTGTCGAAATGCCGGATGCCCTGGCGCCATGCCTGCAGGATGGCTTCTCGCGCCGCCTCGTCGCCCACGCCGGCATACAGGTTGCCCGCTGGCGCGCCTCCGAAAGCAAGGGCGCCCAGTCGGGCTTCGGCCTGGCCTGGCTGGCCGAAGGACTGTTGATGTTCGTGCTGGACCGGCATCAAACCCCCCAAAACCCGCCTCCTGCAAGGCCGGACGACTGCACCATCGGACGACCGCCACCCGGGCGGCGCCGCCTTTCCGGCATCGTACTACTTGTGCATAGATAAAAACTAGGTTTATATGTGAGCGGACGAGCAGGCCGGCAGACCTCGAGTCGACGCGCTGTGGCGTCACGATGGGCCTGCTATTGAATCGATCGAAATCGCCCTGTTAACTGGGGTGAGGCAAGCACAGCATCGGGGTGGGTGATGACACCGTTGTCGGATAAGAGGCCAGTGCCTCCGCATAGGGACCACCTGCAGGACATGGGCGGGCCGATCGTCGCTGGCGTACTCGGACGGCAGCCGCGCCCGGTGTCTCCCTTTCTTGCCGCCGACCTCGGGGGCACCCACGCACGCGTCGGCCTGGTCGTGCCCGACGCCATCACGGGCAAGCCGGACATCGTCCTTTACCAGGTCTATCGCTGCGCCGAGCACGCCTCGCTGGTCGATATTCTTGGCAGCTTTTGCCGGGAGCATCGCGTGCAGCCGGATGCGCTGGTGCTGGCCTGCGCGGGATTCGTCGAACACGGCGTGGTGATCAACGAGAGCCTGGCGTGGCCTGTGTTGCTGGACAGCGTGTGCATTGAAGGCGGGTTCGCCTCCGTCGATGTGCTCAACGACTTCGAAGCATTCGCGCATGCGGTCGGCCATTTTGAACAGGAGAACAGCACTGCCATCGTGGATGGTGTTGCCAATCCCAGTGGCGCCGTGGCCGTGATCGGCCCCGGCACCGGACTGGGCGCCGCCCTCTGGCTGCCGGGCCGGCCGCCTCGCGTACTGCATACCGAGGCCGGACACATGGAGCTGGCCGCGCGCCCCGGCATCGAGCAGACCATCCGCGCGCAGCTGGGGCCGATCGACGGTTACGTGCCTTACGACCGCGTGCTCAGCGGGCCCGGCTTGCTGCGCCTCTATCGCGCCCTCGCGGCGGTGCAAGGCGTGCCGGCGACGCTCACGGAGCCGGGCGAAATCACTGCCATGGCGTTGGCCGGCATGGACACGCTGGCCACGCAGACGGTCGATCAATTCTGTCGCTGGCTCGGTGCGTTCTGCGGTGATGTCGCCATCGCCTTCAATGCGAGCGGCGGGGTTTGCCTGGCCGGCGGATTTCTCGCGCGCATTACCGGCGTGCTGCGCTCCGGGCCGTTCACCGAGCGGTTCCTGGACAAGGGAGTGATGCGCTCGTTCTTGAACAACACACCTGTGTTCGTCGTCGAGCACGGGCAGCTGGGCGTGCTGGGCGCGGCAAACTGGCGATTGGGCCACTGATACGGGTTTCTTTGCAGGGGCAGGGGAATGGGATTGAGGTGGGGTTACACGCTGGCGGTTCTGATTTCGCTGCTGCTGTGGTCGATGGCTGGCCATGCGCAGGTGCGCATCGACATGGATCACGACTGGCGCTTCCGTACCGACGCCGCCGATGCAGGCATGGCTGCTGGCTGGCCGCGAGCCACGCCGGCCGAAACGCGGCTGGTGGATGTGCCCCACACCTGGAACATCGGCAAGGATGACGACTACGAAGGTGTCGCCTGGTATTTCAAGTCCTTCACCGTGCCGGCGTCGATGCTTTCGTCCCACGTGGAATTGCATTTCGGCGCCACCTTCTATCGCAGTCGCGTCTGGGTGAACGGCGTAGAAGTCGGCGGCCACGAAGGCGGACACACGGCATACGACCTGGACATCGGCCGGCAGCTTCGTGCGGGGGAAAACCAGATCGCCGTACGACTGGACAACCGTCCCGGCGAGGCGACCATCCCCGGTTACGCGATGCGGCAGGTGGCCAGCGGCAGCGTGTGGTACGACTGGTGGCATTACGGCGGCATCGTGCGCGACGTGTGGCTCAGCGTATCGGACCATGCACTGATCCGGCGGCAACGCATCGCGAGCAAGTTTGGCGGCGACGCGGCCAGCGTCAGCAGCCAGGTATTTGTCGAGAACGTCGACGGCAGCGACGGCAGCTATCGCGTCACCGCAAGCATCATCGATCCGGACGGCAAGACGGTGGCGCAAACGCAGCAGGGCGTCTCGGCAAAGGCGGGGCAGTCCACCTCCACGACACTTGCCGTGAACCTGCCACACCCCCAGTTGTGGAACGTCGGCGACGCGCGACTCTATCAGTGGGTAACGGAGCTGCATGCCGCCGACGGCACGGTGCTGGACTCGCGCAGCGATTCGTTTGGCGTGCGCGACATCGTCATCCGTGACCGCCGCCTCTACGTCAATGGCAAGCCGGTGCGGCTGAGCGGCGTCAGTCGCCACGAGGATTCGCCCTGGGAAGGATTGGCCGAATCGGCGGGCACGATACGCCGCGACTGGTCCGACATGGCCGCCTTGCATACAACGCTCACGCGGCCGGTGCACTATCCGCAGAACGACGAGGTACTCGACTTCGCCGACCGCCACGGCATCTTGCTGGTGCCGGAAATCCCCGTCTGGCAATTCAGCCAGGCGCAGCTGAAAAACCCAAAGCTGCTCGCGCTTGCCAAGGGCATGATGCGCGAGATGATCGAGCAGGATGGCAATCACGCCAGCATCTTCGCCTGGAGTGTTTGCAACGAGAGCGATGCCTCCACGCCTGGTGGTCGCGCCTATGTGGACGCCATGGCTTCGCTTATTCGCGACATCGACCCGGGCCGCTATGTGACCTTTGCCGATGCCGACATCAGCAGCAAGCCGTGGAAAGAAGCGCCGGTGATGCACGACATCGACTTCATCATGGCCAATGCCTATTTCGGATCATGGAGCGGCGCGGGCAGCGACGTGGAACCCTGGCTGGATTTCATCGATCGCACTTATCCCGACAAGATGGTGATCATTTCCGAATTCGGCTACCCGGGCGTTTTCTCGCACGACAGCGCTGCCGCCGACAAGGCGCGCGCCGAGAACCTGCTCCAGCAGATGGAGGCCTTTCAGCGGCGCAGCTTCATTGCGGGAACGATCTTCTGGACGTACCAGGACTATAAATCCCATCGCAATCTGTGGCCCGGCCAGACCGAAGGCTTTGTCGACCACGGCCTGGTCGATGAGAACCGGCAGCGCAGGCCGTCTTACGCGGTCTACGAAACGCGCAACGTGGCGTTGTCGGTGGCGACGCAATGGCGGGTCGACGCCAGTGGACTGCGTGGATTCGAGGCCACGGTGAGCGGCTATCCAGCCACGCATCTGCCTTCCTATCCCATGCTCGGCTATGTCGCCCACTGGCGCGCCATGGACGATCGCGGCCACGAACTTGCGCATGGCGATGAAGTGCTGCGCGACCTGGCACAGCCCATCCGCTTTGAAGGTGCCTGGCCGGCGGTGGGCAAGGGCGCTGCAGTGCATCTGGCCGTGGACGTCGTCCGGCCCGACGGCGTGCGCGCCGGCGGCGTGGTCAGCGACTACCACCCGCTGAACATCGGCAGCGCGCACTTTCTTCCGAACAAGGACGAGCACCCATGATGAAACCGGCCGCGCATGGCGCGCTTGTAGCGGGCTGGCTGCTCTGCGCCTCGGCGTGGGCGCAGTCGCCCACGGCGCCCACTGCCGATTCCTTGTCGCCGGCAGCGCAGGATCAGGCCTGGCAGCAGGCCAGCGCCAAATTCGCGCCGCAACGAAAAGCGATCCTTGATCGTGTGGCCAACGCAGCCGGCCGGGGCCCATTTCGCAGCGACTGGGCCTCCTTGCAGAAGTATCGTTCACCTGCCTGGTACGACGACGCCAAGTTCGGCATCTTCATCCATTGGGGCGTCTACTCGGTGCCCGCGTTCGGCAGCGAGTGGTATTCGCGCAACATGTACCAGCAGGGGACAAAGGAGTTCGCTCATCACGTGGCGACGTACGGGCCGCAGTCGAGGTTCGGCTACAAGGACTTCGTACCGATGTTCAAGGCCGAGCACTTCGACCCGGATGCCTGGGCGAAACTTTTCCGCGATGCCGGCGCGCGCTATGTCGTACCCGTGGCAGAACACCACGACGGCTTCGCCATGTACGACTCGGCGCTGTCAGATTGGACCGCCGTAAAGAAGGGGCCCAGGCGCGACGTGATCGGTGAGCTTGAACGTGCCGTGCGAGGGCAGGGCATGCGCTTTGGTGTGTCCTCGCATCGCGCCGAGCATGACTGGTTCTTCGACGGTGGGCGCCACGTCGATTCGGACGTCAACGATCCGCGCTATGCGGAACTCTATGGCCCTGCCGTAGCGCATCTCAGCAAGGAAGACGAGAACCTGGCGCAGGACTGGACCTATGTCTCCCAGGCCTGGCTGGACGACTGGCTTGCACGCACTGTCGAACTCACCGACAAATACCATCCCGACCTGATCTACTTCGACTGGTGGATCGGTCATCCGACCTTCCGCAATACGTTGCCGACCCTGCTGTCGTACTACTACAACGAAGGCGCGAAACGCGATGGCGTGGTGGTCAATTACAAGCTGGGCGACTTCGCCGATGGCGCCGGCACGCTGGACATCGAACGCGGGCAGCTGCAGGGCATCCACCCCGCCCACTGGCAGACAGACACCTCGATCAGCAACGATTCCTGGGGCTACATCGAGCACGACACGTACAAGTCGCCAACCTTCATCATCCATCTGCTGGTGGATGTGGTCAGCAAGAACGGCAACCTCATGCTCAACGTCGGTCCGCGTGCCGACGGTACGATTCCCGATGGCGCGCAGGACACGCTGCGCAGCATCGGCGGATGGCTGAAGGCGAACGGCGAGGCGATCTATGGCAGCAAGCCATGGCGCACGTTTGGCGAAGGTCCGACCGAGGTGGTCAGCGGCACCTTCCAGGACACCAAGACCAAGCCATATACCGCCGAAGATTTCCGCTTCACCACCGGCAACGGCAAGCTCTACGCGATCGAGCTGGATTGGCCGTCGAACGCCCAGGCCACCATCCATTCGATCAAGCCGGAAGACAAAGTCACACGCGTCCAGTCTGTGGCAGACAACCGCACCATCCCGTTTACCCAGGATGCCGGCGGCCTGCATCTCCGTCTGCCGTCCCACCCGATCGGCAGCGATGCGTACGTCTATCGCATCACCTTCTCCACTCCCCATTCACTCAAGGCTGCGCCATGAAACGATGGTTGTCCCTGACCGTTTCGCTGTGTCTTGCACTGGCGTCGACCGGCGCCTTTGCGAAGGCTCCCACCGCGTTGTTCTATATGATCGAAGTACAGAAATCGATCAACTCGTTCGAGGCGCACATCGACAAGGTCGACTTGCTGGTGCCCACCTGGTTTGGCGTGGATGGCAACGGCCTGGTTTCGGGCGCACCCAACCTCTACGTGCTCAAACTGGCCAAGGCGCATCGTGTGCCGGTGATGCCCATCATCTCCGCTGGTGGCGACCGCAAGAAGTTTCACGATCTGCTGGTCAACGAAACCGCCAAGAAGGCGATGATCGAGGGCATGCTCGAGCAGGCGAAGCTCTACGGGTTCGTCGGCTTCCAGTTCGATTTCGAAAACATCGCCTGGACCGATCGCGACGCACTGACCCTGCTGACGCAACAGACCGCCACGGCGCTGCACAAGCACGGCCTGAAGCTATCCATGGCGGTGGTGCCGAATGCGCCGGGCTACGCGGGCCGCGGTCCTTTCGCCAAATGGATATGGGAATACTGGAAAGGTGCGTACGATCTCAAGGCGCTGGGACAGGCACTGGATCTCGTCTGCCTGATGACATATGACCAGCACACCCGCTGGACCACGCCGGGGCCGGTGGCGGGCATGCCGTGGGTGATGGCCAACCTCGAATACGCCTTGAAGGTGGTGCCGAAGGAAAAGCTCTCGCTCGGCATCGGGCTGTATGGCTACCACTGGTTTGCCGGCGATCCGGTGGGTGTGGACGGCAAGGAGAGTTCGAACATCTCCGCGCAATACATCGATGCGGACGAATCGTTCCCGCTGGCCAGGCAGTTCAACGCCACCATGCAGTGGGATCCGGTGGAGCACGAATCGTGGTTCTACTTCTATCGCGACCAGATGCGCGAGTGGGTGTTCCTGCCCGATGCGCACGCGTTCCGCGATCGCTACGACGTGGTGAAGCAATACGGCCTGGAAGGCTTCTGTGCGTGGGTGATTGGCGCCGAAGATCCCAAGATCTGGGAGGCGCTCCCCGATGCGGTGCGCTAAGCGCGGTCTGAAGGCGCCGATCGCGCTGGCATTGGCAACGCTGTTTGGGTTCGCCGTCGATGCGCACGCGACAGGCACGCTGCCGATCATTCCGCTTCCCGCGCAGGTGAGCATGGGGCAGGGCGGTTATGCCGTCAGTGCCGCTGCCGTCATCCATGTCGCGCCGGGTGATCGCGCGGCCGCCGAGGCGGCCCGCTATCTGGCGTACCTGCTCGTGCGAACGCGCGGACTTTCGCTACCGGTGAAAGAGGATGCGACAGCCACGAACCACGGCGACATCGTCATTCGCAGCGATGCGGCCGCAAGCGTCACGCAGCCGGAGGGTTATGTACTCGACGTTGATGCGCAGGGCATGCGCATCACTGCGCGGGATGCGGCAGGCCTGTTCTACGGCGCCGTCAGCGCGTGGCAGCTGATGACGCCCGATGCCGCAAAGGGTGCCGTCTCGGTGCCCTTGCTGCACATCGCCGACTGGCCAAGATTTGCCTGGCGAGGCCTGATGCTCGACTCGGCGCGTCACTTCCAGCAGCCGGTTGAAATCAAGCAACTGCTCGACGCCATGGCACAGCACAAGCTCAATGTCTTCCACTGGCACCTCACCGACGACCAGGGGTGGCGCCTGGAGATCCGCCGCTATCCCAAGCTCACGCAGATCGGCGCATGGCGCCAGCCGCCCGGGGATGGCGACACCAGGTACGGTGGCTACTACACGCAGGCCGACGTGAAGGACATCGTCGCCTACGCCGCCGTCCGCCACATCACGGTCGTGCCGGAGATCGACATGCCGGGCCACGCGCAGGCTGCCGTGGCGGCTTATCCGGATATCGGCGTCACCGGCGAGCGGCCGTCCGTCTCGATCAACTGGGGCGTCAACCCTTACCTGTTCAATGTCGACGAACACAGCATCCGTTTCCTGCACAACGTGCTCGACGAAGTGATGGGACTGTTTCCATCGACCTTCATCCACGTGGGCGGCGACGAAGCGATCAAAGACCAGTGGCAGGCGTCGGCCGCCGTGCAGGCGCGCATGCGCTCGCTCGGGATCAAGGACGAAAAGGCGCTGCAAAGCTGGTTCATCGAGCGCATGGGGCAATACCTGGCGCAACATGGGCGTCGCCTGATCGGCTGGGATGAAATCCTTGAGGGCGGCATACCGCCGTCCGCCTCGATCATGTCCTGGCGCGGTACGCAGGGCGCCATCGATGCGGCGCGACTGGGGCATGACGTGGTGCTGTCTCCCGCGCCCACGGTCTACTTCGACAACCTGCAGAGTCATCGCGACGATGAACCGTCCGGGCGGCTTGGCGTCCAGACGCTGGCCCGCGTCTACGCGTTTGAAGCGGTCTCGCCGGAGCTCACTGCCGAGCAGGCGAAGCACGTACTTGGCGCGCAGGCCAACATCTGGACCGAGTACCTCACGGCACCCTGGCAGATCCAGCATGCGGCCTTCCCGCGACTGGACGCCTTGGCCGAGGCGACCTGGACGCCTGCCAACGAGCGGCGCTTCGACAACTTCTTGGCGAGGCTGCCCGCGCAATTCGATCGCTATCGCAAAATGGGCATCTACTATGCCGACAGCGCCTTCGCCGTCGACATGCGTGCGCAGCGTTCACCCGGCAACGGCGACAAAGTCGCCGTGACCCTTGTTGCACAGGAGCCGTCCACCACGATCCGTTACACCACCGACGCAACCGTGCCGTCGGCGAGCTCGCCTGTCTATGGTGGACCGATCGAGACTGCGCTGCCTGTCACCATCAGCGCAACGACGTTTACTGCCGACGGACAGCCGCTCGCGCGCGTCCGCACACAGCGTTTCGACGCGCGGACGCTGGCGAGCTACGACGGCAATGCGCTGGAGGCCTGTCCGAAGGGCGACCTTGGCCTGCGCGTGCCGCTGCTGCCCGATGCCACCTCGCCGGCGCCGGTGTACAACCTCGACGTCATGAACAGCTGCTGGCGCATGGCGAACGTGTCCCTGGACGAGGTGGTCGCGATTTTTGTCGACGGTGCATGGCTCGCCCGCAATTACGGCCTGGCGCATGACGCATCGAAAGTCGTGTCGCGCCCGTCACGCCGGCCTGCGGGCGAACTCGAGGTTCACCTCGATACCTGCAGCGGCCCCTTGGCGGCCAGCTTGCCGTTGCCTGCCGAAGCCTTGCCCGGCAGGACGTATCGCGTTGCAGCCGCCGTGACCGCGCACGGCGGCACACACGACTTGTGCATCCTCTCGACGGCGCCGCTTCAAGGTCCTTTGGCAGGCGTCAGCCGCATATCGTTCAATTATCCCGCGCCGCCTGGCGCAACGCAGTGAGCAGGCGGAGCAGGCGCGCATGAGGCGATTACATCAGGCCTGCCTGCTGGCGACCCTGCTGTTCGGCGTCTTGCTGGCGACGCCCGCTCCGGCCGACGAGGCCACGGAGCGGGCGGCCAGTCTGGTCGCGCGCATGACGTCGGCAGAGAAGATCGCGCAGTTGCAAAGTGCCGCACCGGCCATCCCGCGCCTTGGCATTCCCGCGTACGACTGGTGGAGCGAGGGGCTGCACGGCTTTGCCCGCTTTGGCGAGGCGACCGTATTTCCGCAGGCCATCGGTTTGGCGGCCAGCTGGGATCCCGCCTTGCTTCATGCCGTGGGCGGCGTAGTGGCGACGCAGGCGCGCAGCAAGTTCCTCGCTACGGGTCTGCAGCACAATCATGGACGCTACAACGGCCTCACGATCTGGTCTCCCAACATCAACATCTTCCGCGACCCTCGCTGGGGGCGAGGCCAGGAAACCTATGGCGAAGATCCACGCCTGACGGCAACGCTTGCCGTGGCCTTCATCGACGGACTGCAGGGCGATGACCCTGCGCATCCCACGGTGATCGCCACGCCCAAGCACTTCGCCGTGCATAGCGGTCCGGAGCCCGGCCGTCATGGCTTCGATGTCGATGTATCCGCGCATGATCTCGAAGACACCTATCTGCCCGCCTTCCGCGCTGCGATCGTGGAGGGTCGCGCGGGCTCGGTCATGTGCGCCTACAACGCGATTCATGGCGTTCCCGTATGCGCCTTGCCGTGGCTGCTCGGCGAGCGCCTGCGCAGAGACTGGGGCTTCGAGGGCTTCGTCGTGTCCGACTGCGATGCGGTGGACGATATGACGATGTTCCACCACTACCAGAAAGACAACGCCGGCTCATCGGCCAGCGCGTTGCGCGCGGGCACGGACCTGGATTGCGGCTCGGCGTATGCGAGCCTTGGCGGCGCGCTGGCGGATGGCCGGATCAGCGAGCGTGACCTCGATGTGGCCGCAACGCGCCTGTTCGCCGCGCGCTATCGCCTGGGCATGTTCGACGCATCGGCGCCGACGCCGCGGGACGCCCCTGATGCTGATCGCGCACTGGCGCTGCGTGCTGCAGGCGAATCGATCGTCTTGCTCAAGAATCGCGCGAATACACTGCCATTGAAGCCCGGCGGCCGTATCGCCGTGGTGGGGCCAAACGCCGACGCCTTGTCCGTGCTGGAAGCCAACTACCACGGCACGGCTCGACAGCCCGTGACGCCGCTCGATGGCGTGCGCGCACTATGGGGCGAGCAAAACGTGCGTTACGCCCAGGGCGCCACGCTTGCTGATGGCGTGACCGTTCCGATTCCCGTGACGGCACTATCCAACCTCAAGGGCGAGTACTTTCGCGATGCCCGCCTGACCGGCAAGCCGGTGATGACGCGCTCCGACGCCCGGATCGACTTGGATACGGATCACCTGCCGCCTTCGGATGGTCTCGATGCATCCCGCTACGCAGTGCGCTGGACAGGCCAACTGCTGCCTCCCGGCGCGGGTGACTACACCCTGGCCGTGCGCGTGGATCGATGCTTCGACTGTCGCGGGCACGACCCCGTGCGCCTCTATCTCGATGGCCATTTGATCGCTGGCAGCTCGGGCAGCGATGAGCCGCCTGCGGTAAAAATCCATTTTGCCGATACGCGTCCGCACGATCTGCGCCTGGAATGGGAGCACAGCGGCGAGGACCAAGGCATTCACCTGGAATGGATGGCGCCCGCCGATGCACAGCTCGCTGAGGCAGTCAGGGCGGCCGCCGATGCCGATGCCGTGGTTGCCTTCGTGGGTTTGTCGCCAGGTGTCGAGGGCGAGGAACTGAAGGTCGACGTGCCAGGCTTCATGGGCGGCGATCGGACCGCCATCGATCTGCCTGCGTCGCAGCAGAAACTGCTGGAGGCGGTCGCCGCCACCAGGAAACCGCTGGTAGTCGTCTTGATGAGCGGCAGTGCCGTGGCCTTGAACTGGGCCAGTGAACACGCGGACGCGATCATCGCGGCGTGGTATCCGGGCGAGCAGGGCGGATTGGCGGTGGCGCAGACCCTTGCCGGCGTGATCAATCCCGCTGGCCGCCTTCCGGTGACTTTCTATCGCGACGTGCGCGATCTTCCGCCTTTCATCGATTACGGCATGAAGGGTCGCACTTACCGTTACTTCAAGGGCGAGCCGCTGTATGCGTTCGGCGATGGCCTGAGCTACACCACGTTCGTCTATGACGCGCCCAGTCTGTCCGCGCAAAACCTGAAGGCCGGCGACGCGCTCGACGTCGCGGTGAACGTGCGCAACACCGGAACGCGCAGCGGCGACGAAGTAGCGCAGGTCTATCTTGCGTATCCGGGCGCGCCCGATGCACCGCAACGGGCGCTGGTGGGGTTTGAGCGCGTCTCCCTCGCCGCAGGGGAGACGCGTGTCGTGCATTTCCATCTTGACGCGCGCGCCCTGAGCCTGGTCGATGCCGACGGTGTGCGTGCCGTCAGGGCAGGGCGCTACGCATTGTTCGCAGGCGGCCACCAACCCTCGTCGGGGCAGCCATCGGTGGCGTTCACCATCGCAGGACACGCCGACGTGCCGCGCTGAGCATGCCGATGAATGGCATGATCAGCGCCAGCCTGGCGCCGCATGTCGGCGCCATGTCAGTTCGAAGGCAACGCGCCGGCGTCGAACACCTGGAATTCGCGGATGGATGCATCGCCGACGCTGGACAAAATGTTCAGTCGCACGCGTTGCGCAGTGACGCGAGGGAACACATCGATCTTCATGTGGCCGATGGCTTCCGCGTTGGCGACCGCATGCCAGGCCTTGCCGTCGAAAACCTCGATGGCGTACTTGCGCACATGCTGCCCGTTGTCCAGCCATTCCATCGCGAGCGTGCGATCGAAGGTCACCGGGTGGCCGAAGTCGACTTCGAGCGTGGCGTGGCGGGAGCCAGCCGGCGCCGACCAGAATGTGTCCTTGTTGCCGTCCAGGGCTGCCTCGGTGTTTTCGTCCGTCTGCACGTGATGGCGCGCCAGGTTGCTGGCATCGCCATAGCGCGCACGCAGCGCCTTGCCAAAGGCCTCGAGGCGGGCGACGTCGGCATCGGGCAGCCGGCCGTGGCGATCCGGCGCGATGCCCAGCATCAATTGTCCGCCACGCCCGACGCTGTTCTCCCAGGTGTCCACGAGCTTGGCGACACTCTTGAGCGTGACTTCGTCGTTGGGGTGCCAGAACCAGTGCAGGTCATGCAGAGGGGTGTCAACTTCCACCGGGCGCCAGCGCTGGTAGCCGTGGCGGTCGATGACGTTCCAGTTCTCGCCGCGAATATAGCCATCCTCCTGTCCCACCCAGCGAAGGTCGCCGTACTCGAACAAGCCCATGTCGGCAAACACCATGGCATTGGGCTGATAGGTTCGCAGCGTTTCGATGTAGCGCGGGAAATCGTAGACATGGCCGGCGCTGCCTGCGCCATCGAGCCACCACTCGACCAGCGGCCCATAGTGCTCGGCCAATTCCTCTACCTGGGCGCGGTAATACACATCGTAAGCTTGCGGCTGCTTATAGCGCGGCTCATGCCTGTCCCACGGCGACAGATAGACGCCGAACTCCAGTCCTTCGGCACGCGCCGCGTCGGAGGCGAGGCGCACAAGATCGCCCTTGCCATTCATCCACGGGCTGCTCTTCACCGAGTAGTCGCTCTGCGCCGTCGGAAACAGCGCAAAGCCATCGTGATGCTTGGCGACCATCACCATGTAGCGCGCGCCCGCTGCGCGGCTGGCGCGTGCCCATTGCGCCGCATCGACATGGTCGGGATTGAACACCCTGGGGTCGGCTGTGCCGTCGCCCCACTCGCGATCGAGGAAGGTGTTCGTGCCGAAATGCACGATCACGCCAAACTCCAGATCCTGCCAGTGAATCTGCTGGGGGGATGGCTTGGTATCCGCCGCGCCTTGCGCCAACGATGCCTGCGAAAAAAGAGAGAGCGCCAAGGCGGCGCCAAGAACAGTTCGGGCAAGTCGCTTCATTAGCCACCTTTGCAACAATCATTTGGACGTTAATACGTCCTTATGGAAGTTTTCATTAGAGGACGGGAAACGCAGTCGTGTCAATCAAATATGGCGTCGTGCCGAAGGGGAGGTCGAACAGGTCTCGCCTCGCTTTCGCTTTGCTCTTCGTCATGACGTTTCGTGGCGAAGCGGCGCAGACATCCGTGGTTTCGTCCGAGTTCGTATCAACGCACCCACCGACGGCGCAATGCCATGCCGGCACGATCGTTGAAACACCGACGGGGCTCGTCGCCGCATGGTTCGGCGGCAAGCAGGAGCGAGACCCGAGTGTTGGCATCTGGATGTCCCGCCAGGTTTCCGGTCATTGGATAAGCCCGCGCGAGATCGCCAACGGCAGACAATCGGACGGCTCGCGGTGGCCCGCCTGGAACCCGGTGCTGTTCCGGTCGACGACGGGCAGGCTGATGCTCTTCTACAAGATCGGCCCGGATCCGCAGCATTGGTGGGGCATGCTGACGACCTCCGCTGACGACGGCGCCACATGGTCGGCACCGCATCGACTTCCGCCCGGCATCCTCGGGCCGATCAAGAACAAACCCATTCAACTGGCCAATGGCGACATCCTCAGTCCATCCAGTACCGAACGGGGCGGCTGGCGAGTTCATGTCGAGCGGTCGGAGGACGACGGCAGAACCTGGGTGGCTGGCATCGATCTATCATCGCGCGGCATCGAGGCCATTCAACCGAGCTTGCTCCCGAAGCAGGACGGCGGCATCGAGGCCATTGGCCGCACGCGCCAAGGGAAATTGTTCTGGTCGCAGTCCGCCGATGACGGGTGCCACTGGTCGCCATTGCGCCTGCTGGACGTGGACAACCCCAACTCAGGCATCGACGCCGCATCCCTGGCGGACGGCCGCGATCTGCTCGTCTACAACCCGACGTCGCCCGGGTCCCGGTGGTGGGACGGACGAGGAACGCTGGCAGTCGCCATCAGCGCCGACGGCCTGCACTGGAAGAGGGTGCTGACGCTCGAAGACCAACCGGGCCAGGAGTACTCCTACCCGGCCGTGATCCAGTCGCGCGATGGACTAGTCCATGTCTTGTACACGTGGCGGAGAACGCGCATGCGTCATGTAGTGATCGATCCCGCGCGCCTGGGCGGCGCCACCGCTCGCCTGTCTGAAAGCATCCCGCCGATCGTGTCAGGCGACTCAGCCGTCCCGCACTGACCGGGACGTTGCTCCCCCATGAGCGCGTCCAGGGCCGGGGCCCAGGCCCTCGTGATGAGGGCGCTGCCCCGCAGGGAGGGGCGCGAAACCAGCAGGCTCTCATCGTAGGGGCATTGAGCAGGCAAGTGGCCGTCTGCCGGGCAAGTTCTTTTCAAGATTGTTGCAATGCAACTTGCATCGATCCAGTTTAGGCTTATAACTAAGTCAAATATGAACTATAAGTTCGTATATGAATCTCTTCTCGCAGGGGCGGGACGGGGAGGCAGGCGGGAATGGGGCGTGCGGGGCGCGAGCTTGGCACACGCGACCTGGACCAAGGTGAACGAATGGCCCGATGCAGAGCAGGCGTCATGAATCTCCGTTGGCTGTGGTTGGAGCCCTCGACTCGAAGAGGACACATCGGAAAGAGCCGTTCTTGTATGGGAAGAACGTCGGAACCAAGAGCAGCGGATGGCACGGAGAAGGTTGGGCAAAGCCGTTACGCAGCTTGATCACCAGCAGGACGACTTGAAGCGTCTGATCCGGGATGGGGACCGCGAAAGCGGACCGGGGCAGTCGAGCGAACACAGCGCACAAGAAGTGAATAGAGCTGGTGAGCGCAAGGCTCAACAGCAATCACACCATTGAAGCTTTTCGGGGAGGGTTAACCATGAAAAAAATCCGTTTGCGACGCAGCGTACTTGCCACTTCCATGGCGCTGGCGCTTTTCACGCCACTCGCCTTCGCCCAGTCGGCACCAGCCGGCGGCGATCAGTCGTCCGCACAACAGTCATCGGGTGCGCCTTCGTCCAGCAAGTCGGACAAGGCAGTCGAGTTGCAAGGCGTCACGGTCACGGGCTCGATGATCCCGCGCGCGCAAGTCGAAGGACCGGCGCCAGTCGTCTCCATCAGTGCCCAGGAGATCAAGGATCAGGGCTTCACCACGCTGTGGGAGTTCCTCGATTCGTTGCCGCAGGTGGGTCAGCAGACGTCGGATCCGGCCTCCTGGGGTTCGAGCTCGGTCAATGCGCGCTCGGTCAACCTGCGCGGCGTCGGCCCCGGTTTCAGCCTGCTGTTGATCGATGGCCATCGCGTGGTGGATTACCCGCAGCCGCTCAACAAGCAGAGCAATTTCCAGAACTACAACAATCTTCCCCTCGGCATGATCGACCATGTCGAAGTGCTCGCCTCCGGCGCCTCGTCGATCTATGGCTCGGATGCGGTGGCGGGCGTCATCAACGTGATCCTGAAGAAAAACTATCAGGGTGACGAGCTGCAGATTACCGGCGGCACGGCGACGCGTGGTGGCCGCAACTACGGCGACATCAACTTCTTCGGCGGTAAATCCGGCAGCAACTGGCACATCCTGTACAACCTCGAGCAGTACAACCGAACGGCGTTGTGGGGCATGGATCGTCCGTACCAGGACTCGGTGTCCGATGCAGGCTATGGCGCATGGGGCCCAGCCTCGCGCATGTTCGGTTATCAGTACGACGCTGCCGGCGCCATCGCGCTCTCCGCCACGGATGCCAACGGCCACTACATCACGCCGCCGGCGGGCAGCTGCTCGAAGTTCACCAACTCGCAGCTGAGCCAGTCGCATTCGGTCACCACCAATGGCACGCAGATCGCCAGCATCACCGACAACGGTTACTACTGTTCGCAGCCCGCGCTGTTTCAGAACTGGGTGCTGACGCCTGGCACCCGCAGCCAGAACGGCTACATCGCCGGCGAGTACGACTTCAGCAACGGCCTGCAGCTGTATGGTTCGGCCGCCCTGTATGACACGACGGGCATCTCCAACACCCAGCTGCCCGTGGAAGTCACCGGCCAGTTCTACGACCAGAGCACGGGGCAGACCATCAACCAGGCCATCCGCCAGTTGACTGCGCAAGAGATGGGCACGGCGGCCAATACGCATGACCGCGAGCAGAACTGGAATCTGCAGGTTGGCCTGAAGGGCACCATGTTCGACAACCGGTTCAACTGGGATTTGAACCTCAACAGCCAGAAGTACACGGTGCGCGAAGACTATACGGGCATCAACGTCGCCGGCATGAACAACTTCTTCCTCGGCAAGCAGCAGGGCACCACTGCCGACGGCTTGCCGATCTACAACATGAACTGGCAGCAGTGGTGGAATCCGATCACCCCGCAGCAATACGGCCAGTTCGCGGTCAATGGCGAGAACACCTCGTCATCGTGGCTGGACCAGGCGCAGTTCCGCATCAATGGCGATCTTTTCAAACTGCCGTGGGTGGACGAGTCGGTAGGTTGGGCTGCGGTGTTGGAAGCCGCGCACAACGGCTTCCTGCTTTCGCCAGACCCGCGTTCTGCCGACCCGACCACGTTCCAGAATCCGTTCGGCGCGTATCTCACCGGCGGCGGCACGCGCCAGCGCTTCTCGCTGGGCACCGAGTTCCGCGTGCCTATCCTCGATTCGCTGACCTGGACCATTTCCGGTCGCGGCGACAAGTACAACGACGCCAGCATGGCCGACATCGCCAAGACCTGGGGCACGGGCCTGGAGTACCGTCCCTACGATGGCCTGCTGCTGCGCGGCAGCTACGGCACCAACTTCAAGGCGCCGGACATGCAGGCCATCTACCTGACCGGCTCGACCTCGCCGGTGGGTGATTACCTCGACCCCCTGCAATGCATCAACGCGATCAAGTCTGGCCAGTCCAACAGCACCTGGTGCAGCCTGGTGCAGCGTCCGACCTCGCAGTACTACAACTTGAACACCAACGGCAGCCGCCTGCTGGAGCCGCAGACCGGCCACTCCTGGACCTATGGTTTCGTGTGGCAGATTCCGGGCGTGCAGGGCTTGTCGGTATCCGCCGATTACTGGCACATGGGCGTGGACAACGCGATCGAGTATCTGGACAAAGACACCGTGCTGGTCGACGAGGCCGGCTGCCTGACCGGCCTGCAGGCCAACGGTACGTCGGCGTTGTCGCCGTATACGGCGCATGTGCCGGGCTCGGCGTATTGCCAGATGGTGACCCAGATGGTTCAGCGCAATGCAGCTGGCCAGATCGTCTCGGAAGAGTCCGGCCCGATCAACGAGGCTTCGCTGTACGTCAGCGGCATCGATGCATCGCTCGATTACAAGATCCACACCGACGACTACGGCAACTTCCGCGCCGGCATCAACTACACCGACAACCTTTCGTACAAGCAGCGCGTGCTGGCTTCGGACCCGCTGCAGAATACCCGCTACAACAATGTCGCAAGCCGCATGACCTGGATCGCCGACTGGACCAAGGGCGACTGGAACGTGTCGATCTCCGGTGTGCGTGACGGCAGCATGCGCGCTCCGAACTACGCCGGCTGCGTCGTGCTGCCCAATGGCATCCAGCCGGGCATGGTCAACGTGCAGAACGGCAGCGAGTCGATCAGCACGGGCGTGTGCCAGGTAACCCAGGATGGCAACCCGGTGGCCGTGGACTCCGCGACGTATCGTGGCAGGACGCCGGTGTGGATCACCTGGAACACGGCAGTCGGCTGGCAGATGAATCCCGATACCACGTTGAAGCTCACCGTATCCAACATCTTCGACAAGGTAGGCTCGATTCCGTACTACGCCGGCGGCTTCGAATTCGTCACGACGGGTCAGACCGCCGACGAGTACAACGGCCGCGAAATCTTCCTGACGTTCGACTACAAGTTCAAATAAACCCGTGTTTCCCAGCCTGTGGCAGGCATGACTCTCCCCGTCGGACGGGTCGGCCTCGGTGTCCCCGAGGTCGGCCCGCTCATGACGGCAAGGGCAGGGGAGGCGCACTTCCATTGATGGGCGCCTTCCGGTGTGAATCAAGGAGTAGGGCGTATGTCGTTGTGGAAGAAGAAGGCCCGCGAAACCCGCGCGCCCGCCAAGTCTTCATTCGCTTTGCCGCATAGCCGCCTTTGGCTGGGCATGGCTTGCGCCTTATGCACAACAGCCGTTGTTGCTGGCAATCCACCGCAAAGGTTCGCACCGCCGGATGCGGCAACGATCGAGCGCCAATGGGAAGATGCGAATCGTCCTTTCGATGGCGCACGTCAAGCCATACTTGCGCAAACGCACAAGGCGGCCTGGCAAGGCCCGATGTCTCCCGACTGGAAAAGCCTTACCGCCTATCGCACGCCAGCGTGGTATCAGGATGCGAAGTTCGGCATCTTCATCCACTGGGGCGTGTATTCCGTGGCGGCGTACAAGGGCGAGTGGTATCCGCGCCATATGTACGAACGCAGCGGCGAGTACGCCAATTACTACCAACATCAAGTGAGCACCTATGGAGCGATGCCCCAGGTCGGCTACAAGGATCTGATTCCACGTTTCAAGGCAGAGCATTTCGATCCGCAGGCCTGGGCCGCATTGTTCCGCGCGGCAGGTGCGCGTTACGTGGTTCCCGTTGCCGAGCACCACGACGGCTTCGCCATGTACGACTCCAAACTGTCCGACTGGACGGCTGTAAAGATGGGGCCGCATCGCGACGTGATCGGCGAACTCGCCAAGGCGATCCGCGCGCAAGGCATGAAGCTTGGATTGTCTTCGCATCGTGCGGAACACGATTGGTTCTACGAATACGGCCGCAGCTTCGATTCCGACGTCAACGATCCCAGGTACGCCGCACTGTACGGCCCAGCACATCCCACCGAATCGGCCAAGGGCGCCGACGGCAAGGACGTCGACTGGACCTTCGTTTCGGACGCCTATCTCGACGATTGGCTCGCACGCTCGTCCGAAATCGTGCAGGACTACCACCCGGATCTGATGTATTTCGATTGGTGGGTGGGCCAGCCGCGTTTTCGCGGTGCACTCGCCGAATTCGCCGCCTTCTACTACAACCAGGCCGCAACGCGTGATCAGGGTGTGGTGCTCAACTACAAACTCGACAACATGATGCCTGGCACCGGCACCTTGAATATCGAGCGAGGGCAGGCCGCCGATATCCTCACGCAACCCTGGCAGACCGAAACCTCCGTAAGCCCGGACTCCTGGGGCTACGCCGAAGGCGACACCTACAAGTCACCCGACGAGATCGTGCAACTGCTCGCCGACGTAGTGAGCAAAAACGGCAACCTGCTGTTGAACATCGGCCCCAAAGCCGATGGCAGCATTCCCGACGAGGCAAAGAGCATCCTGCTGGCCGTCGGCCAATGGCTGAAACTCAACGGCGACGCCATCTACGGCTCCAGGCCATGGCAGCGCTTCGGCGAAGGCCCAACCCAAGTCGCCGCCGGCACCATGCAGGACACCAAGACCAAACCCTATACGCCCGAAGACTTCCGATTCACCACCCACGACGGCCACCTCTACGCCATCGAAATGGAGTGGCCTGCGAACAACCAGGCGCTGATCCATTCCATCACGCCATCGACGACGGTCCGAAAAGTAACGCTACTGGCCACGGGCAAGCCGATCGCATTCCACCAGAAAGCGGACGGTCTCCATCTAGAGCTGCCAACGCGTCCGTCAGGCCCGCACGCCTATGTGTATCGGATTGACTACTAGGTTGAGGAGCCGGAGGTTGATGGGAGCGGGCCTTGGGGAGAGCCAACTGTACTTTTGCTAGACACTGAGCACAAATAAAGCACGTATAATCAGTAACTTGAAATTTTCGAGTACAGATTTGCGGACGGATTGCCGGCGCTAACTTTGTATCCCTTAGGGCAGCAATTCCCCCCCCATCCGTCACCTCGGCCTCCGCCACGCTTCGTCTCATTTATTCCGGAGAGCGGCGTCAGATTCAAGCGGGCGTGATCATGGGGTTTCGGGCGAATTGCAGGACACCAACAGCAAAGGGGCCAGGCTGGCGCCGGTCATTTTGTAATTTTACATAATATACATTATGCGAAATGTTATGGCGGTTCTGGCCATTGGCACGGCGCTGGCTTAGGTTCCCCAACAAAACTTGTGACCCGGCGTCCGCCAATGCTCTGAATTTCGTCGGTGCCTACCACCAAATAACTTGGGCCGAACGTACCGAAGTTCTGTGCCAACGCAGCCTTGTAAGTTGGGCCGCCTCGCGGCCGTGGCCTGTAGATGCCAACAAAGTTGGTTCAGCGAATCGTCCTGACCAAGTCTTATGAGCCACGATTTCATGTGCGCCGAATAACCTGGGCCACGCGTACCGCAGCGGCCAACAAACAAGGACCAGTGTCTACGAGCGACGTATCGCCTCTGCAATCGTGACGCGCACATTGGAGACGTTAGCTGTGGCCGACGCCCGCCGCTTCGACCTGGGCTGCCAAAATCCCGCGAACGGGACCCTGCGCCAGAACCGTCCGCGGACGAAAGCCGCCAAGGTAGCTATTGACGGCCTCGAACCACAGCGCGAGGAACCAGGCGTTGCGCCTCGCTGTCTAGCTCGAGAGCAAACTGCCGTCGCTGTCGCGTCCATTCGCTTGGCGTGGGTGCGTCCGAAAGCTCTTGGATCTTCGCTTGCGCCATGAGCTCCGAGGCGCTGTACCAGTACGCCCCTATCCGCACAGCATGTCGCGCGTGCGCCTTCATGGCGGTCAGCCTGGCTTCGGTTTTGGCATTCATGGCGTTTGATCCCCTGCTCTCGTGGCCTGCGTAGTTCGGCTCTCGTCAGTGGCTTGACGACCCTAGGCGTCGTCATCGAGCGTGAACCAGGGAGGTGGGCGCCGTCGACGCACGTCGCGGGGGCGACATCCGCCAGATATTGTGGCGACGCAGCGACAAGTTCCAATGATGTCAACTCTCGTTCTCGAGCTACGGCCGCTGATAGAACGGCGGTAACCCAAGGGCGGTGAGCCCGGCGCGATGTGACGGCTCGTCGGGCAAAAACCGGACTACAAGTCTGCTCGGATTGACTCCGGCATCCACGGCAACGTCGGTCAATGTCTCGGTCAGCTCCGGATCCCAGGACGCATCCAGACCTAATACAACTATCGGTGGCGCTTCACCTCGCCGAAGCTCATAAATATACGCGCTATAGACGCTCTCAATGGATTGGAGTCGGATCGCCAAGGCAACGGCAACTGGATAAAGGGCTTCGTCGGGAAATTCAAATGCCCAGGGAGCGTCGCGGGATGGAGCGCCCACCTCCTGACTCTGTGCTTCGAAGAAAGATCGCATTTGCGCGAGAGCCAGTGGGCCTAATTCGACAGGCCTTGCAGAAAGTGGATTTACTAGGTACCGCCGGTCATCACCCCCAATGGCAAGCAGGAGGCGCATTGGTACGCTAACCGCTCGGGCTGGCGATGGGAGCGGGATCGTTAGGTGCGCGACATTGGTGAAGACCGGCACGATTTTCGCTTCGTCACCCTTTTGCATCCACTCCATCAGATTTCGCTCCGGGGCAGCGGCACCAGGACCCGGTGGTTGACGCAGAATCACGACGACCGTACTGCCGCTCAACTGCCGGAGAAAGTCGGCTCTGGCTTGGGCGTCGTTGCCGGCGTTCTGCCACGCTGTTTCCAGTGAATGTTGGTGCATTCCGGCGTTCATCCAACCTCGTTGCAGAGAATCATGCGAGCCTAAAACATCGTTGGAAGTGCGTGAGGCCCTCCGGCGCGGGTGCCAGAATGGCATTCATGGCATCTGATGCCCTGCTCTCGTGGCCCGCGTTGTACGGCCCTCGTCGGTGACGTGGCTGGTATCTAATTCGGCGAGCCGACTTTCGAGTTGTCGGCAGACGCTGGATTCACCGAGTCCCAGAGTGGAGTCGCAGCTCACCAGGTGCGCGCTCGCGCTGTCAGGCCATCCTTCCGTGTCGTCATCGAGGGCCAGCCAGTACGGCGGGCGCCGTCGACGCACGTCACGAGCGATCTGCTCGTAACGCGTGGAGGTGTGGATCCACCAATCCACGAGCTCGTCATCTAGCTTGAAGCGGCTGTGCCAGGTCGCTCCGACCACCCGTTGGCGCAGTTCGACGGGCAGCCGACCCACCGAATAACTGAAGCGCTTGACCCTCACCCAACTGGTCGACAGCACGATCTTGATCTCAGGATACGGTGCCAGTATCTGCGTGAGTCGATCCGCGTGCTCGAACAAGACGCCTGGCCCGCGCAAGTAGGGGCGATTGTGCCGGTCGAGCCACACGTCGTCATGATGCAACACGCCGTCAAAATCGAGGTAGAGAAGCACTGGCTTGTCCCGTTGGATCATTCATGCGCAAACGCCAGTGGCGTTGCACTGAAAAAAAAGTTGAGCTCCGGAGCTTTATCAGGTCGCGCCATGTTCAAGAAGTCGCCGGAGAACGGAGCGATTGGTGGAAGCCTCGTCCTTGGCCTATGCCTGGTAGCCATAGTGATTTGTCGAGCGCGATCGGAAAGGTCGCGCCGTTCGAAATCAACGTCGGCGAAATTCAAGCGCAGCACCTGCGGTATGGATGGCAGATTCGCGGGTGGCCGATCGGGGCCGTGATGGAGATAACCGCGAGGCTGGATAGCGACGGCAATTCTTCGGCCTCGTGCCGCGACACGGCGATGACCTGCCGACCACCCGATAGCGGGTGGTACAGGCGCGCAATGATGCTTTTGCAGCCTCGGCGACACTGTGTCTTGAATCTCGCAGCGGACAGCTGAAGGAGCCGATTTGTCAGAGGGGCGGTTTGATGCCTATAACGAATAATTCGCTGTACCGGGCGCATCGGAACGCGCCTTTACGCGCTCAATCACCTGATGCACCACCTTGGGCTGTGCAAGCGCCCCCACGATCACATGTCCTCTTTCCGTCGCCGGCCACACGTCGAGCAGCCCATCCTGCTCGATGGCCATCCATCGATCGCCGGCACGAGGCCGTTGTCGCTCGAGCCACAAACGTAAACAGGCGTGGCGCGTTACCAGCGCGGAGTGGTATTCACTCCATGACGAGTTCGTGAGTTCGGGCAAGAACATTGTGTCGACCACGCGATTGGCCAGCGCAGGAGGAAACTGCTGTCGAAAGGCCTCGATCGGTGCATGGAGGGCGCGCCAGTCGGAGATCACAATCTCCAGGTGATCCAGGTATGGCGCCAGCGCTTCCTCCAGTTGCAGGCCATCCATCAACGTCGGATCGGGTGAGACGAAGACCTCGTTCGATCCCAGTCCGCCGTGTACGCCTGCAGCGTTCCACATTCCCATAACTTCAACGAACAAGATCCATAGGGATGGTGTATCGCGATGCTGATTGGTTTGATGACTCAACGTCTGCATATGCATTGCGCTCGGGCTGCCAGTGGCGCTTGTCACGATGATATGGCAGCACGGCGCAAATTTCTTCGGTCATCTAGGGAGGTCTGTATAGACGGAAGCGGCGCCGTGATTCGCCGACCACTTGGGCGTTGTTCTAGCCTCCCCAGTTGACTAGAAGTCACCCTCGCAACGCGCGTGCTTCTTTAGTCATCTAGGGAGGTGTGGGCGTTCGACTGGCGACAACCACCAACGATATGAGGGGTTGGCGTTCCGTCGAAAAATGGCGCAATTCTCATGGCGCCTGCGGGTCGGCTTCATCAGTCCACGAAGCCCGATTCGATCGACGCCAGGTAGCTCTCGATGTCTTCGGTGCGCCCCTCGTCGATGAGTTGGCGGGGTGTTCTGCCAGGGAATGTCGACAGCGGCTGATCCAGCCAGGCTCCGGCGGTGGCGCGATCGCCGAAGACGGCCTCGGCGTCGGAAAGTACGTGCTCAATGTCCGACATGGATCCTCCGCTTGAAGAAATTTCTCTATCGAAGGTGATTAAAGTGACTCAGGCGGCGGATTCACTTGGTGGCCCAGCGTGCGCATGTGAATCGTGCTCCGACTGCCCGTTACGCGATCATATGGCGGCACAGCGCAAATTTCTTCAGTCATCTGGGGAGGTTGGTGTTGACGGCGACGGTGCCGTAAGTCGCGCGCACGCTTCAAGCGCTGTTCCGACAGATGCGTCCGCATGCTTTAGTCAACTGGGGAAGTGCGTGCGAGATCGTCGCGAGGCGCCCATGTAGATCCGCTGCCGCCAGCCAACTTCCGCGGCAGCCGACGGGACTATTTGGAGGGTTTCGGGCGTTTCGGTGCTTTTCGTCGCTGGCTGCGCGTGGCGATTGGCTTGGGTGGGGTCGGCATGAACTTCGTCTTCGCCTTGGCGGCTACGTAAGCCTCGGAGAGAGCCTTTTCTAAGGCTGCGATTTGACCTGTTTGGCGTGCCGCTTCCTGTTCGAGACTTCGCAACTGATCTATGGCCGCATCGTGTCGGCCTTGCATTCCCGCGGCGAAATCTCGATGCGTTCGATTGGCTGCCTCATAACGCTGTTGCCATTGCTTTGCGTCTTGTCGAGCGCGATCAACCTCATGATGGGAGCGATCTTCAACGAGGCGAATATGCGCCTCCTGGCGTTCATTCTCCGTCCGCATCGCGGCTTGGTTGTCGTCCAGCTGGGCTCGAAGTGTTTGGATCTGTCCGGACTGATGGTCACACTGGTCTTGCAAGCGATCACGCTGCTGCAAAAGGTCAGCGCGAAGAGCGTGACTATCCTGCAATTGGCCATCCAGGGTGGCACAGACGTGCTCGGCGAGATCCCGAGCCGCCTGAGCTTGAGCGACGCTGGCTTCGGCGGCTCGGAGGCGGGCTTCCCACGTTCCAAGTTCCTGAGCGAGCTGGGCACGGGCAGCAGCTAGGTCGGAGCGTTCGTGTGCGAAAAGGCTTTCCTGAATGCGCTCGGCATGGTCGGTAGCGAGGCGCCAGAGCTCAATCATCACCTGCCCCACCGAGTCAGGCACCTCCGGCAGGGCGCTCAGCTGCCGCAGCCGTTCTCCAAGCTGGCCACGCCAGCTATCGAGCATGCGCGTGATGGTGTTGGGCGAACCGGTGCCGAGCGCCGCACGCACTTTCTCCACGGTCGGATTCTCGCCAGCGCCAAGGATGGCGTCCGCGGCCCGATTGACCTGGTCCTGGGTGATGCCTGTGCGCATGGAATGGTCTCCTCGATCGCCGCCCTACCCGCTTGGTTTCGTACTCGCGATAAGTGATGATTATCGTGGGTAGACGCCCAATTTCGTAGTATACATTACATAGTATGAAAGATATTTCCACGATTCCGACCCTCGCCGAACCGGCTGCTAGCCTGATGCTGCCCATCCAATTGGCCCAGCAAGCCGCCGACGCCGTGCGCGAATTGCTCGCCGAAGCGGCGGCGGCGAACACGACCCGCAGCTACGCCAGCGCCCTGCGCTACTGGGCCGGCTGGCATGCGGCGCGCTACGGCGTCGAGCTGACACTACCGGTGCCCGAAGCCACCGTGCTGCAGTTTGTGGTGGACCATGTGGTGCGCCGTTCGGCCGACGGCGAACTCGCTTGGGAGCTGCCGCCAGTCGTCGACCAGGCGCTGGTGGCCGCCGGCCTCAAGGCCAAGCCCGGCCCGTGGACGTTGGCGACCGTGCGCCACCGGGTCGCGGTGCTGTCGACCGCGCACCGGCTCAAACACGTGACCAATCCGTGCGAACAGCCGGCCATCCGCACGGTGCTTAGCCGGGCCGCCCGGGCCGCGGTCAAACGTGGCGTGCGCCCCCGCAAGAAAACCGCGATCACCCTGACGGAGCTCGAGGCCATGCTGGCCACCTGCGACGACAGCCTGGAAGGCCTGCGCGACCGCGCCCTGCTCTGCTTTGGTTTTGCCAGCGGCGGACGCCGGCGCAGCGAAGTGGCGGCCGCCGACTTACGCGATCTGCGTCGGATCGGGCCGCAGGGCTATATCTATCGCCTGGAGCACAGCAAGACGCAGCAAGCGGGCGTGACCGCCACCTCGACACCCGATAAACCCGTACTGGATCGGGCCGCGCAAGCGCTGGAGGCCTGGCTGGCTGCAGCCGGGATTACGGATGGTGCGATTTTTCGACGGCTGTGGAAACAGCGCGTGGGCCCTGCTCTCTCGCCGGCAGCCGTGGGCGAAATCGTACAACGGCGAGCCAAACTCGCAGGACTTGAAGGGGACTTTGGTGGACACAGCCTGCGCTCGGGCTTTGTCACCGAGGCGAGTCGTCAGGGTGTGCCGCTGCCGGCCATCATGGCGATGACGGAGCACCGAGCGGTGTCCAGTGTGATGGGGTATTTTCAATCAGGCAGCGCGGCTGACAATCCCGCTGCTCGTCTTTTGGACGACAACTAAGCGGAGCGCCGCAGCTCGTCAGCGAGCGCTTCCCGGATTGGACACTTCGGCCTGAAGGAGCGCCGTGTAATTAGCCAGGGTGGTGAGTGGAAATCCGGGTGCGAGAGAAAATGCGGCATCCGAACGGTCCCTTTATCCGGAACCAAGTGCATCGCTATGCTTCTGCCTATCGCACACCACAGGGACGAGCCTTGCACCTGCATACGATTAAGGCAACCAATTTCCGCATCTTTGGCGACGGTACCACGGGCCCGAAGCTCGATTGGACACTCAATCCGACCCTCAATATCCTGGTTGGCGAGAACGATGCGGGAAAGTCGGCGATTGTGGATGCCATCCGCCACGTACTTTGGACCACAAGCTTCGAGTCCACGCGCCTGCAGGAGCAGGACTTTCACGTGTCCGGTGACAAGCGCGCAACCGAGCTGACGATCGAGGCAACGCTTAAGGGCCTTGATGAGGATCAGCAGGCGGCGCTCCTCGAGTGGCTGACTTATGAGACTGACGGTCAAAGCACGCTCTACCTGACCCTCCACGCGCGATGGATTTCCGGCACGCCAAAGCGACGCGCCCGCGTCGAGACCGAAATCCGCTGTGGCGTCGACGGCACCGGGCCGGAACTGGGCGCGGCCGCCCGCGAGATGGTCCGGACCACCTACCTCCGCCCCCTCCGCGACGCCGAAAACGAACTTCGCCCCGGGCGAGCCTCTCGGTTGTCTCAAATCCTCGCTGCCCACCCCGACACCCACGGCCAGAGGGACAATGATTTCGACAAGGAAAAGGTTGGTGAGCTGCCGACAACCCTGGTTGGCCTGATGGCCCATGCGCAACACCACATGGGGAATCACGCGGTCATTAGGGCCGTCGAGAACGTCATCAACGCCGATTACCTCGCCAAGTTCGCATTCGCCGGGGACACGCTCGCCGCTCGCATCCGCCTCGCCACCGAACTGGCGCTCAATCCCATTCTCGAGCGATTTGAGCTCACCCTTCAGCCCGCCGGCAACGTCCATACCGAGGCACGCAGTCCGCGCGGCCTCGGCTACAACAACGTGCTCTTCATGGCCACCGAGCTCGTTCTGCTAAAGGAAGGTGACGAGCTTGCCCTGCTGCTCATCGAGGAGCCCGAGGCGCACCTCCATCCTCAACTCCAGGATCGCGTGATGGGGCTCCTTGCTGAGACCTCCGCAGACATCAAGAGCCCGATGCAGGTGGTCATGACCACCCATAGCCCATCCCTGGTGGCCGGAGCTCGCGTCGAGGCCATGACCCTCGTCGTCGGTGGCCGGACCTTCCGACTCGATGCGGAGACCACGAAGCTCGAATTGTCTGACTACGCCTATCTCCGCCGTTTTCTAGAATCGACCCGTGCCAACCTCTTCTTTGCGCGTGGCGTGGCCATCGTCGAAGGCCCGGGTGAGGCGCTGCTACTCCCGGCTCTCGCAAAGGCTTGCGGGTTCGACCTTGCCAAGCACGGTGTGTCGGTGGTCAACGTTGGCGACGTGGGCCTGTACCACTACGCCCGGATCCTCCAGCGAAAGGATGACATCGCGCTGCCTGTTCCGGTTGCTTGCATTACCGACTTCGATGTCGTGCCGGACGGCGCTAAATACGTCTCCAAGAGCGGCACCGTGAAAGCGGGGGCTGGTGTCGACGAGGATGATGCGCGGGAGCGAGAAGAATACGCCGATGGTGCCGCCGAAGTTGAGGGCGAAGATAGCACTGGCGGGGAATCAGTTGGCACTAAGAAAACGAAGCCCAAGAAGCGATTTTTTTCCGACTACACCAATGATGAGCTCGCCCAACGGCGCGAGACGAAGGTGAGGCGTGCCGAGGGTGGCAGCACCATTGTCTGCGTGTCCGAACACTGGACGTTGGAGTATGACCTCGCCTACTCGGGCTGCGGTGAATTGATGCACATGGCCATTGGCCTTGCTGTGGCAGCAAAGAAGCACGAAGGATTCCTGCCTGAGGGCGATGTTGCGAAGGTAAAGGGTGCCCGCACCACAGCATGGAAAAAGCTTCTCGCACAGGGACTCACGCAGGAAGCGCTTGTGTGCGAAATATACAAACCTCTGTACAAAAAACTGGCCTCCAAGGCTGTGACCGCCCAGTACGCGGCAGCCCTTCTCGAGAGTGGTGACTACGGTCAAGGCGAGCAACTGATCAAGCTCCTCCCGCCCTACCTCCAGCGTGCCATCCACCACCTGATGCCCGGTGACAAGAAGGCCACCGCATGACCATTCCGCACATTGCGGAGGAGGACCTCGCCGCCCTCACCGTTGCCTTCCCGGCCCTCGATTTCACCGCGCTCGAATGCCGGGCGGTCCTGCTTGCAGGTGGAAAGATCGACGTCCAGGCCGCACCAGGCAGCGGTAAGACCACGATTCTCGCGGCGAAGCTCTACTTGCTCAGCCGCGAGTGGGTATCTGACCGCCACGGGATCTGCGTCATCAGCCACACCAACACCGCCGCCAATGAAATCCGCCACCGCTTGGCGGGCACGCCTGAAGGCACGCGGCTCCTCGCCTACCCCCACTTCATCGGCACCATCCACGCCTTCATCAACCAATACCTCGCTTTACCCTGGTTGCGAAGCGAGGGCGGCAAAGTTGACGTCATTGACGACGAACTCTTCGGTCGCAGGGCTCTCTCTGCCGCGCGGTCAAACTGGACAGTTAAAGCTTGGGCGAAGCAGCAGTTTAACGGCGACGAACTCATCGAGAAGATGCGATATGCGGGCGCCAAACTCGACATAGTCTCCGGCAAGGGCTTTCCGTCAGAGAAGAGCGAGTCGGGAAAGTTCCTGCGCAAGGTTAAGGACGACCTCGCAAAAAAGGGTATCTTCCGACACATCGACATGTTCGCGTACGCCGAGCGCGCGATCGAGAATGCGCCCCGCCTTCCCGTCCTTCTCGCGAAGCGCTTTCCGCTCGTGATGATTGACGAGATGCAGGACACGTCGCCGAGTCAAACAGCACTCCTCACCAAAGCCTTTGGCAAGGGAGCCATCGTCCAGCGATTCGGCGACATCAACCAGCGCATCTTCATTGACGATGATGGCGACGAGAGCGAAGACGGCGCCACCTTCCCGGAAGAACCGGTGCTACCCATAAGCACAAGCCGGCGCTTCGGACCGGTCATCGCTGGCATCGTGTCACAAGTACGGCAGGTCGGTGACGCCGTCGTCGGTAAAGGCCCCGATGTCGCTGCGCCCCCGACCATTTTGGTTTACAAACCGGACTCGATCGGGCGCGTCATTCCCCAGTTCGGGGCGCTCGTCCTCGATGCATTCGATGATGCGACCATTGCGGCCGGCGGTCATGTCCGGGCAATTTGCGCCAGAAAGAGTGGGAACGCGAAACAAGTTCCCGGTCGCCACGTTGGTGACTTCTGGCGGCCGCTGGCCATCGACCCGAAAACCGCGGCACCGAAGCGCGCGAACGCGTGGCTACTGCTCGCTGAGGATGTTGGCATGGGGCGCGCGCCGGTCGAGCTTGGCGACCGGGTCGAGCGCGTGCGGCGCATCATCCTCCTGGCCTTGCGCGAAGCGAAAGCATCTATCGCTGCCGATGTCCGCGAACCTTGGCGGCTCTTCCGCGCGCTTCGCGACGCGGACGTCGACCTCAACCCCCTGAGGCGCGCAATCCGGGACATTGCCATGGACCCGGGCGCCGGGTCGACCGACAAAGCCCGCATAACAACCATTAACGCCTTGCATGCGGCTCTGACGCCCCTTCTTCCTGGCACAACAAACAAGCAATTCGCAGGCTTCGACGTCTTTGCCGATCCTGCAGGCGGCGATGATGCTCTCGCCGAAAAGGCATTGCTGCGCACCTGTATGGTTTCGGTGGACGACCGGACCGTGAACATTACGGTCGACACGGTCAGCAATACAAAAGGGGAAACGCACCTGGCAACGCTCTACCTCGAGTCGTTTGGTCGTTACTCCAAACGGTTCGACGTTGTTGAGGCGCTCGCGTGCCTGACTGGACGTAAAACGTCCAAGGGTAAGCAACCGGGGACCCTCCCGGCGCAACTTCGCTACAACTACGTGGGCTTTTCGCGTCCCACTCGCTTTCTTTGCCTTGCCATCAACAGCGAGCGGCTCAATGACGGCGATCTAGGCAAGCTTATCGATGCTGGCTGGCGAGTCCAGAGCATCATCTAACGATCAATGCGCCCAAGAGTTCGTGGTTGCTCCCGCGCAAAATGCGCCACACGTGACCCCGCTAGTGCTCCAGATCGTAGGCAGGCCAAACTTTGCGCGGGCAGGCTTATGGCGCTCTTGAGAAAGCTGATTGCTATATCTTTTCTACCGATCGGATTAGATTGCGCGCAAGTAGAAAGATCGCAGGGTCACCATCTTACGGGCCGGCGGCCAAGTTTTTGACGCACCAACACTCAAAGGGGCCACTCCACTGACTTTAGCGCCACTTTGCAACGCTCCCCAAATGCTGGCTCGATCTCGTAAGCGTAGTTCACGAGACCATGTATGTGGTGGCGGAAGCCGATCAATGATTGAAATCCCAAATGCCTTGCTTGCTTGACGGGACCGACTTTGGGGCTTTGTAAAAAGAATACGTGCTGTCGAAGCTTTGCCCTAAACTGACGAGTTAGCTTCGGTCTGTCGGTATCAACGAGAAGTCCAAGAAGCAACTTGCGCGCCCCAGGGGGCGAGATTGCTGTCTTCGTGGCATTAGGCGACAGCCCAAACGCCCGCATCTCGCGATACACTTTTTGAATGATGGAGTGACACTGCCGGCGACTAAACTCGCCAGAAGTCGAGAACGCGAGATCGTCGGCGTAGCGGGTGTATATGAGTCCGTACTTTTCGGCGATGGCAGTTACATTGGCATCAAATTGTTGAACAGCAAGATTCGCCAACATGGGGCTTGTTGGCGCCCCCTGTGGCAATGATCCTTTTCGAAAATACTGGTAGCTCGGAATCGCAGACCAACGCGCCGACTCCACATCCCAATACTTATACGACCGAAGGCGAGTCTTCGAATACACGCGCGTACAGATGCGAGCAAGCTCGAACGATATCAATGGTTGATAGCCGAGTTTTCGGAAGACGCCGTACGCCGCGGACTCGCTTATCGACTCAAAAAAACTCCTCACATCAAGCTTGATGAGCCACTTTGATGAGCAGTGAGGCAAGACGGCATCGGCAATGTTGCAGTTTTTTCCGTAGGCGGTGCTAGCGCTATGCGCCGGCGCGACCGCAAGGATTCGCTGCGCTATCCATTTCTGGACGCGCATCAGCGCCGGACTTGGTACGGCAATGACACGATATCGTGCATGCTGTGGCGAGGACGAGCGCTTGCGTACCTTGAAAGTTCGATATGGCTCCGGATCTCGGCGCTCTACAATTGCTCGCAAGATCGAATAGTCAACCCCCGATCTGTACGCGAGATGTTTGAGAGTAAAAAGCGTCGGAACATGGGGATTTGCCGTGCAAGTAATGTTGCCAGTGCGCACAGCGTTTTGCAGAACCGAGGGGTCTATGCCTCGCCTCTGCCCCAATGATCTGTAACGCTGAGGGCTCCAGTGGGTCATCTACTTTGACACCCGTAGGGTGAGACAGGTCGCACGATGCAGTAAGACATCCGCACGTGCCGCGCAGCGGCAATCGTGTGACCTGCCTTAGCATCAAGCGAGAGCTAATACGAAGGGAAGCAGACTCTGCACCCCGCTTACTTACGGTGAACTGTAAGTCGGCACCGGGCTAAGCCCGGCTAACTAGAATTCCCCACTGGCGCCCTCAGCGCAGTCGGATAGTACTCCCCTACTGGTTCGGTGGAAACCTCAGCCTCATTATGTTCACGGGACCTCCGGATGGACGCCAGCTCCGTCTTCCCCGCATCCGTGAGGCGGCCGTTCAAAGATATCCAGTCGTTTGCGAAACACCGGTCGATCGCCCTTCGTACTTCTTCGTAGGTTAGGCCGGTTTTCGCAGCAATCGCATCAACTCGCCCGGGCCAATTCGTTGATGCAGCAAGCACCAGAAGCAACGGCGCAGCGCCAACCTCTAAATCCAAGTCGACTGCGACCTGAGCCAACCGCTGTTGCCTCATGCTCGCGAGTCGATCGCGAATATCTTCACCGTGCGTGACTGAAGAAGAAAATACGTGGCGTGTGCGGGAGGTGACCCGCTTGGGGAACAGGGGGAGCCACCTCTTGCTGCTGACATGAAGTATCCGAGGGGCGTTGTTAGGAATGCCGTGAGCAAAGGCCATCAGTACGCCCTTGCCTCCAAAGCCCATTGACTTCACCGGATCTGCCTTACGCGGGTCGTACCGCATGCAAACATCCACGACCATTTTTGCCTTCTCACGTGAAAAAAGGTCGGAAACAGTTGGGCACAAAGCAACCGTGAAAATGGCCGGTGAAGATGCATGCTGTAAGACGCGTCGCCGCCCAACGGTGGTTGACGCATACGCAACGACTTCAAAGTGCATGCCGTGCCTTTGCCGCCGCGACCACCAACTTTTAACGGAAGCCACTTGCCAGGCAGCTTCAAGATAGTCCGCTATACGCTGGCCGCTCCCGACGAGGTCCGTTACCAGCATGAAGCGGCGGATTCGATGCGCTCTAATTTGGTCCGGGCCAGGGTGATTGAATGCCTGACCTGGCCGCTGGCGACACACCTCAGAGATGAGCTGGGCTACTAGGCCTTCACTTCCAACGTCGTGCGTCGACGGATCGAGCGATTGCAGTGGCTCCGGACCATTCCCAGCGGCCCTGCGAGGATGTATTTCATGCTCACTGAACAGCGGACGCACGGCGTCATTTTCGTCTTTGGGCAGCTCTCGCTCGACGTACAGACCGACAGGGCCATCTCCGTTGTCGAGACGTTCAATGAGCAAAGCTCTCAATCGCTCGGTGAATTCATCTCGAGAGACAAGCAGCATCGATCGCAGTAGATCGACCACGATCGGCTGATCGGCGACGTTAAACTGAGCAAGCCACGCTTGAGCTGGCTGGGACTCAATAAAAGATGTGTTGCCTGCCACTGGCCCTCCGTCATCGATACGCCATAACTCGACGCTTCATTAGCTTCATGATACGGCACGCAGACGCAAGATCCGAAGGGGGATGATCGAACTCGGGATTAACTTGAAGGACTTCAGATCGTGGGCATACATACTAAATGCTGCTCGGTCTCTACCCCCGATAACACGGGCTAATCGCATTCAAAGCTACTGAGAAACCGAGCGAGCAATCACCGTTAGAATCGCCCCATGATCACGTTACGTTRCACCGCCAAATTCTTAAAGCGCCTTCATCAGCCGGCCAAGCTGCCAAAGCCTCCTATGCCGAGCAATCCGCTGGGTGAGTGGTACGCCGACCTCGACTTCTTCGAGCGAAAGCCATTCGTGGCGCTATTGAATGCCAGTACCGGTGCTGGGCTTGTACTCCCCGGACACGCTGAATTACTGAAGCATCTCCACATTCATGCCGGGCAGCAGCTCTTCAAGCTCTTGCTGCACTACGATTTCAACCCGGAGTGGCCTCAATGCACAGCCGAATTGGCGGCTTGGGAAGCGCCGCCGACATATGCCAACTCCAGTGATCGCAGTCTGTTGGGATCGCTGAATCGGCTCAAGCTCGAAGCTTGGCACTCCTTCGCGGACGGGAATCGTTCGCTTCCCGAATTTGCTGCCATTTGGTGGGAGGGGATCTTCGGTCATCCTTCACTTCCCAAATCGCGTCATGGAAGCGGGCACTATCATCGCTCGTTGGACTTGATCTTGGATAAACTCGCCCCGCCCGGCACTGTGCTCATCGACCATCGTCGCAGGTGGGTTCATCCTTTGATCACTGCCAACGACGACACTTGAAGACGATGTTGGTCATCTTTGGCATTGACAGTGGCGTGCCTCTGCCTCAGCAGACAATCAACCGCGTCTTCTGAGAAACGAGGTCCAAGCCTGTCCTACCCGCGATAATACGGGCTAATCGACGCCGTTTGGCGGCCGTGCGAGCTCGGCGCTGCCCTCCCCCGGCAATCATCGAGGTCCGCTTTGCATCGGAATCAGACATTTCCGAATCAAGGCGCCTGACGGGCGGACTCTGATCGACATAGAAGGCTACGAGCAACGGGTGGCGGGAAAACAGACGGAGATGCTGCGAACGGAGCTTAGTAAGAACCTCGCCTACTCACTCGGGCTCGTCAATCTGCTCTAAGCGGAGGAAGCCCTCATCGTCCTCGCCGATGCTGCGAAGGCGGTTCCGGCGTCCACACACGGGGCACATGAAGTGCAAGCCGAAGCTATCGATGTTCGCTTCGGCGCCGCCCGTGAACTCGCGGAATTCTGTATGGCAGCGGATGCAGATCCACATGTCGCGATTCTAACCTCAGCGGCGTCACAGAGGTGGCGAGATATTAGCGATAGCTTTTGTCGAACGCATAGGCGGCTTTGGTTGCTTTCCAACCGCCGAGCGTTTCGGCCAGATAGCCTGCGGTGGTCAAGGCAGCCAGATTCCCGGTCGGAATGATTAGGCTCCCAACGACGCCGCCTTGTCGGCAGATCAGTCGTAGCGCGCGTTTAGCACTTTCGGAAATCGGGTGATCCGCCACGGGTAAAGGCCCCACTCTAATAAACGACTCGATGGCGCGCCTGTGCGGCCGCCGCGCAGACTACAGCGACCGCGCGACCAGCTTCGCAATGACCCTGGCCATGCCCACGGCTAGGTCGGGCGATTCGGTGATATCGGTATCGCCGTATCGCAATGGCAAGTCGCCCTCCGCCCGTGGCCTTTGATAGATATGCCAGGTGCCTATCCATCGGCGCGCACCGGCGACCTCGAGCTGCGCTGCTTCAATGAGAATGGTAAAGCGTCCGACCCGAAACTCTCCTGGGCTTGGCAACGACATGCGTGAGCTACCCATGCTGGCGACTAGCCGATGTTGCCGCTGCACTCAATGAGACGCAAGGCAGCGCAGGCGCTGAGACTTTAACGGCGTACGGTGAAGGCATGCTCACTTGGTTCCTACTCCGCCCACCGACGGCAGCATCGTTTCCGCCAACAGCCCCAACGGTGTGACGCTCGCGCTTGCACTACAAATATTTGAGTTGTTCGGCAATCAAGGGAGGCATACCGTACCTGTACTTAAATTGGTATTTGCCGTCTGATTCCAAAGAAAATTCGAGCCATGTCCAGGGCTCATCTTGACCCTCGGGTATCTGCTTCTGGAGCTCTTCCAAGACGTCAAGCGCTTCTTGGGGAAGCCTCATAGCACTGCGGTGGCCGCTTGTGTTGATTTCCGCCGAAAACTGAGCCGGGCTTTTCATCGAAAAGTGAGCCACCCGTTTGTGCGTCAGGTTAGCTCAGGTGATAGATGAAGGTGAGGTTTAGCGCTCCTTTCCGGTGTCCGTAACGTGGTTCCTGAAGCGGTAACTGTCGTTGCCGGTTTCCAGGATGTGGCAGCGATGCGTAAGGCGGTCGAGCAACGCGGTGGTCATCTTGGCATCGCCAAAGACGCTGGCCCACTCGGCGAAGCTGAGGTTGGTGGTGATGGCCAGGCTGGTGTGCTCGTAGAGCTTGCCGATGAGATGGAACAGCAAGGCGCCACCGGCTTGTGAGAACGGCAAGTAGCCCAGCTCATCGAGGATCACCAGGTCGGCGTCCATGAGTCGCGAGGCCAGCTGTCCCTGCTTGCCGGCCGCCTTCTCCTGCTCCAGCGTATTGACCAGTTCGATGGTCGAGAAGAAGCGCACGCGTCGGCGTCCATGCGTGATCGCTTGCACACCGATGGCCGTGGCCAGATGAGTCTTGCCGGTGCCGGGCCCGCCGACGAAGACGAGGTTCTGCATAGGGTCCATGAAATCGCCGCGGTGCAATTGCCGTACGAGCGCTTCATCGGCGGCACTCTGGGTAAAGTCAAAGTTGCTCAGGTCTCGGTAGATTGGGAACCGGGCTGCCTTCAGTTGATAGTTCACGGAGCGCACTTCGCGCTCGGCCACCTCGGCCTTGAGCAGCGTGGTCATCAGCGGCATGGCCTCGCGATACAGCGGCGCGCCCTGTTGGGCCAACTCATCAAGGGCCTGCGCCATGCCATGCAGCCGCAGCGATTTGAGTGTGGTGATCACGGCGTCATGCGACATGGCGTGTCCTCCGCAGACCGTCATAGCGCGCGACGTTGGCCTCCGGTTCGATCTGCAACGTCAAAGACGGCGGTGCATCCACCGGCGCCGGTGGGATCTCGCTCACCAGCCGCGCCAATAGATTGAGCACATGGGGCTTGGACGGTGCGTTGGCCTCCAACGCCAACTCCACTGCGGTCAGCACCGCCTGCTCGTCGTACTGCAACACCAGCGCGAGGATCTCGACCATCTCCCGGTCGCCGCCGGGGCGCGGGAGCAGCAACGCCTGCAAGCGCCGAAAACCCTCGGGCAGATCGGCAAACGGCGCGCCGTTGCGCAGGGCGCCCGGCTTGCGCTGGAGCACGCTGAGGTAATGGCGCCAGTCATAAATTGTCTGGCCACCATCGTGGCTGCGGTTGATCCGACGAGGGTGCTCGGCAATGACCTGACCCTCGGCCGCCATCACCACGCGGTCGGCGTACAGGCGCACGCTGATGGGCCGGTTCGCATAGCTGGCCGGCACGCTGTAGCGGTTGCGCTCAACGTGCACCAGGCATGTCGGCGTCACCCGCTTGGTCTGCTCGACGAAGCCATCGAAGGGCGTAGGCATGGGCATGAGGAGGGGCTGCTCGTCCTGCCAGACGGACGCGATCGTGCGATCGCGCCATGCGGGATGGGTGAACTCCTGCCAGAGCGCCACGCAACGTGCCTGCAGCCAGGCGTTGAGCGCCTCCAGGGTGGGCATCGCCGGCACCGTGGGCCAGAGCCGATGACGGGCATCCTGCACGTTCTTCTCGATCTGGCCCTTCTCCCAGCCGGAGGCCGGATTACAGAACTCCGCCTCGAACAGGTAATGACCGACCATCGCGGCAAACCGGGCGTTGACGTCGCGTGCCTTGCCTCGGCGCACCTTGTCCACGGCCGTCTTCATGTTGTCGTAGATGCCGCGGTGGGGCACGCCACCAAACACCGCAAAGGCGTGTTGGTGCGCGTCGAAGAGCATCTCGTGGGTCTGCAGCGGATAGGCGCGCAGCAGGAAGGCGCGGCTATGGCAAAGCTTG